>JBOHTT010000036.1:0-4796 GCA_050733775.1 Vulcanimicrobiaceae bacterium | reverse complement strand
GCCCCTACCATGAACCCCCAGCTCATCACGTTGGGATCGCTCAGGCCAAGGAAAGAAAGGGCCGATTCCGTCAGGATCGCGGTCGCCACCATGAGTGATCCCGTCACGACGATTGACGAAAAGCAATTTGGCAGAATGTGAACGACGATTATTCGTAAGTCGCTCAAGCCCGTTAGAATGCAGGCTTGCGTGAAGTCTCGTGCTCGCAGCGATTGCACTTCGCCGCGCACCAGGCGCGCCATCGGCGGCCACGAGACTATCGATATGGCGAATATGACGCTTTTGATAGAAGGGCTGAGGACCGCGACAATCAGGATCGCAAAGATAAAGGATGGAATCGTCTGAAAGATCTCGGTGACTCGCATCAAGAGATTATCGAGGATGCCTCCGTAAAAGCCGGCGAGGGCGCCGAGAGCAACGCCGACGATCGTTGCAACCAACGTCGCTGATAGGCCGATAGCGAGCGACGTTCGTGCGCCATAAATCAAGCCGACCATTTCGTCGCGGCCGAGCATGTCCGTACCAAGCGGATGCGTGCTAAATGGAGGAATAAACGGGTTCCCTGTGAGTGCGAAGGGACTCCCCGGGTGGAGAACAGGACCGACGATTGCCGTGATCGCGATTGACATCAAGACGATCGCGGCTGCGAGTGCGGTTCGATTCTGGCAAAACCGCGCCCAAAGACCGGTTGCCGTCTGGAAGTTCATGCGAGTTCGATCCGCGGATCCAAGACGGTATAGATTACGTCGACGATGAGATTCACGACGATGACGAGGCACGCCGCGATGAAAAAAATGGCGAGCAAGAGATTGAGGTCGCGCGCTACGAGGGCACGGAAGGCAAGTTGCCCGATCCCCGGCCAAGCGAAGACGCTTTCAACCACGACGGAACCGCCGAGGAGGTTTCCGATTTGTACTCCCGCCATCGTCACGACCGGCAAACATGCGTTCTGCAATATATGTCTGAATGTCACGGCGCGTGGCGTCAGACCCTTCGCTCGAGCCGTGACCACGTAGTCCATCCCGCTATGCTCCAGGAACGAAGATCGCATCAGCCGCGCATAAAGAGCAAGGTAGAATAGTGAGAGCGTGATTGCGGGCAGCAAAAGATGGCGCAGGATGTCGACAACGAGCATCCAGCCGGTATAGAACTGCGCGACGTCCTGCATTCCGCTCGGTGGAAGCCAGCGGAGGTGGAGCGAGAACAGCACGATGAGCATGAGCCCAACCCAGAATAACGGCGTTGCATAGGAAACCAACGCAAGGACCGAGATGACCCGGTCGCGGACCGAGTTCGGACGTTCGGCCGCAAACAGACCGAGCAAAACGCCGCCGCCGACGGAAAGCACGATGGCGGCGCCCATCAATAACAGCGTAGCCGGCAGCCGCTGCGTGATCAGCGTGGCTACGGCCATATTGTCGAAGTACGAATAGCCGAGATTGAGCGTGAAGATGTTCTTCAAATAGTCGGCATACTGGACGTAGAGAGGTTGGTCGAGCCCGAATTCATGCCGCAGCAGCGCGATATACTCGGGTGTTGCCGAGCCTGACGATCCCGCCAAGGCATCGACGACGTTGCCGGGAGCGAGGTGCACGAGAAGAAAGTCGAGACTGGCGATGATGAAGATTATCGGTATCGCCTGAACGACGCGTCGCAAGACGTACCGCAGCCGCACACTGGCAAGGCTCATTGGTAACCTGCTGGAGGACCCGTGTTGGCGCTTAGCTCAGGTAGCCAACCATGCTTGATTAAAAGGCGCGTAGTCGCCGAGCGGGCTGACGGTGAGGTCGTGGAACTTGGTGCTGTACACCGTAACGAAGTGCAGCTCGAAGACCCACACGACCGGCGCGGCCTCGACGACCAACTTCTGAAACTGGTGGTACAAGGCGCCGCGTTTTTTCTTGTCGAGCTCAGTAGAAGCTTCTTTCATCAACGTATCGGTTTCCGGGCTCGACCAGCCCGACCCATTGACGAAGGGAACGCCCTTTTTGATCGACCACGACGAGTATTGGCGGTCGACGCCGATCACCGGGTCGGCGAAACCGTTGAACCAGTTCGACGTGAGCTGAAAGTTGTAATCCGTGTAGACGCGGTGCAGCCACGTCGGCAGATCCTCGTAGCGAAGCGTCGCTTTGATGCCGATCTTCTCAAGTGCTTGCTTAACGTATTCTCCATACCGTTGCCACACCTCGCCGTAGGGCGTGATGTCGTGTACGATCTCGAAACGCGTTCCATCGGCTTTGCGCGGATAACCCGCTTCGTCGAGAAGCTTGTTGGCCATCTCTGTCCCGTTCGGGACGTTGTAATTCTTGACGTCCGGCGTATAGAAGCCGGTTGGTGCCAAGTTGGAATTAATCGGCCCGGTTGCGGGCTTTCCAAACCCAAACCAAAGCTTATCGATGACGAACTTTCTATCGATCGCGTAAGAGATAGCTTGCCGTACCTTTACGTTGTTGAAGGGCGCAACGCGCGTGTTGAAGTCCAGTTGGACGATGGGATTCTGCATCTCGTAACCTTTGATGGTCGAGGCGATGCCGGGAATTTTGGAGAGCCGCGCAACGTCGAAGTACGAAATCGCGCCGTACGCCGCGTAATTGATCTCGCCGGCCTGCATTGCCGCACTTCGCGCCGAGGCGTCGGCGATGTCGCGAACGACGATCCGATCGAGGTGGGGTTGACCGGGCCTCCAATAGCTCGGGTTTCGATCGAGTCGAATATATTGTCCGCGTTGCCATTCGACGAATTTGAAGGGACCCGTGCCAACCGGACTGTTCGCGTACTTACTGGTTCGAACGTCAGTATTTTGCAAGAGATGCTTCGGAACAATGGGCGATTCATAGCCCGACAAGGCGGCCATTACGTACGGCGCCGGAGTTGCGAAGTGGAATACCGCGGTAAGCGGATCGGGCGTATCGATGGCATCGAGCTCCCGGAACGTGTTGATTCCGCGTGCGTGGTACTTGCGCAGCACCTCCATGATGGAAAATTGCACGTCTGCACTTGTGAAAGGCTCTCCGTCATGGAACGTCACGCCCTTCCGCAGCTTAAACGTAATCGTCTTGCCGTCTGAGCTCGTCGTCCACGACGTGGCCAAACTCGGAACGGGGCGAATATTGAAATCATATTCGCAGAGGCCATCGTAGACGTGCGCTGTTACCTCACCGATCGGCTGCGCCGGATTCATGTAGGCGCCCAAGGTCGGCGGATCCGGCTGCACGACCATCACGAAGGTGCCCCCGTTCTTGGGCGTCTGCGCGAGAACTTTGCCCGGCAATAGCACGAGCCCGGCGGCAGAGAGAGCTTTCAGAACGTCACCGCGGTTGAGTGATTGCATAAAACGCGTCCCTTCTTAGAAGCGCCCTGAAATGTTTTTCGGTGGAGATCACGCCCGTACTGTGGCGGGTCATTATTTTTCGAGAACGTCTGACAACAGGTCAGTTGCTCGCGCAGCGATGTGATCGATAAAAGTCCGCGTTCACTCGAGCCAAACTAGACATGACGACCCCTCAGAAGTGTGTCGTTGACCCTAGATATGATACGCCGCCGATGGTTGACAATCAACCATCTTGCAGTATCCTGGCCTGTATGGGGCGCTCCGTAAGGAACCGACCGGGGGTTGTGGCGACCCTGCCAGAGGACGGCGTTGCGTATGAAGCCGTCGCAAAACGGACTCTCGGGGTGGTCGCCGCCGAGCGCCTCCGCGAGGCGATCATCACAGGCCGTACATCTCCCGGCGAGCGGCTCGTCGAAGCGGTCTTGGCAACGCAGCTCGATCTCTCGCGAGGGACCGTTCGTGCCGCCCTCCACCAACTGGCGTCAGAAGGGTTGGTTATTCAGCGCCCATACTCGCGATGGCAGG
The DNA here is from genome assembly GCA_050733775.1 of Vulcanimicrobiaceae bacterium. GTDB lineage: Bacteria > Vulcanimicrobiota > Vulcanimicrobiia > Vulcanimicrobiales > Vulcanimicrobiaceae > JAFAMS01. Next base: position 937 of record JBOHTT010000036.1, on the reverse strand, counting down.
TCGTCAATGTCACCGCGCACGACGCCTGGGAGCTGTACATCTTGCGGAGCAGGTTGGAAGCCCTCGCCGCCGGCCTCGCCGCCGAACGTTCCAACTCACAAGGACGAGCTCGACTGAAAGCCGCGTTCGAACGATTACGAGACGCGGTTCACACCCAAGATCCTCGAGGCATCTCAAACGCTGACTTTGATTTGCACAAAACGATCGTCTCTCTTTCCGAGCACTCGCGTCTCATGACTGAATTCGCGCATGTCGAGGGACAAGTGAGAATGTATATAGCCTCGACGAACGCTTTGATATCGGTGGATCGGAGTGTCATCGAAAACCACGCGAAGCTCGTTCAGCCTGTTCTGGCAGGCGACGTCGCCACGGCTGAGAGCATTGCGAGTCGTCACAGCCTCGTCGCGGGATACAATCTCGTAAAGTACCTCGAGCATAAGCGCGAGCACGTCGCGCAATCGTGCAGTTGCAGCCGTGCCGAGCCTCGCGTGATCGTTTCCGACTCCGACCTCGAGTCTTTCGTCTATCGTTGGAGCGGACGGTGACGGCGGCCGAGGCGCGGAGCCGCGTCCTCGCTCATCCTGACTGGAACGTTTTCATCTCGCTGACGGACGAAGAGGGGACTGGGCCTGTCGTCGCCGTCAAGGACATCGTGAAAGTAAAGGGCACCGTCACGACAGCCGGCGCTTCGTTCTTGCCTCGTATCGAGGACGCAGAAGATGCAACGTTGATCGCCACGATGCGAAAGCATGATTGCGTCATCGTCGGCAAGGCGAATCTCCACGAATTCGCGTACGGCGCGACGAGCGTCAATCCGCACTACGGAACGGTCGCAAACCCGCGCGCCCCGGGCAGGATCGCGGGTGGATCATCGGGCGGTTCGGCGGCGGCCGTAGCTGCCATGATGTGCGATTGGGCGGTAGGGAGCGATACGGGC
>JBOHTT010000035.1:0-5759 GCA_050733775.1 Vulcanimicrobiaceae bacterium | reverse complement strand
GCATAGATGTCACCTGAGCGGAGTCGGGGGACAGAGAAAAACAAAACGCCTCCGCAGGACCACTGCGAGGCGTCTTTCCCTCCAGAGCGCAGATGCGCGGGAGAGGGACCGCTACTGTCACCCCGAGCGTAGCGCCCGAAGGGCGCGTAGTCGAGGGGCAGCGGAAACGTTCCTCGGTAGGCACGCGACTGCGTCTTAAGGAGGTTGCCCTCCACCTACGGTCATTGGAGCCTCGCGCATTGTAGAGGAATGGCGTCCCGCGCGTCAACCCCCCGTGGGGCGCTTACTCGCCTTGCGCCGCGCTTTTGCGCAACTGCGTGACCTGATAAGCGTGCACGAACCGCGCGATCTCCTCTTGCAAAAACTCTGAGAAGTCGCCGAACGTGACGCCGTAAAGTTGGGTGCCGGCCTGCACGCCGCGCTTGTGAACGATCCGCGCGTTCGTCTCGATCGGCTCGAAGGGCCGAATCGCGGCAGTCTTCTTCACGCGCCGCGGGCCGAATGGAGTCTGCTCGACGGTCACCGTTTCTTCGCCGCCCTGATCGACGGCGTGAAGCGGTAGCGTAAACGTCACCTGCAGCTCGGTTCCATCGTCGTGCTCGCCTGGAAGCGCGATCAGCATACCGCCCATTGAAATATCGTGTGCGCCGGCCCGTACGCCCGTCCAACGGCCTCCCTTGTTTGCGCGAGCGTGAACGGGAAACTTGAGCGGGGCCCGATAGCCGCGCCGCCGCTCGCGCCCACCTTTTGACGACTCGCGGCCGGCATGAAACGCGCGGCGCCGCTGCACTTCGACCAGCTCTCTCACGAGGCGTTCACGGTCGCCGGGCGTCATCGCGAACGTAACCCCGTAGTCAACCGTGCGCGCCCCATCCGTCGGGCGCGCCGAGACGACATACCCTCCGACCGGAATGCGCTCGCGCGAGGGCCCGACCCAGTTGAACGCGATGCGTCCGTTCGCAGGCAGCTTGAAAGGCGTCCGAAGCAGCGCGCCGCTCTCCGAGATATCGACGAGCAAAAGACGCAACTCCCGGCCGAGGTCCGGTAAGAGCACTGCGACCTCGGTGTTGACCTCGATGCGCACTGCTTGACGACGCGGCTCAGACATCCACACTCACCCGAGCAAAAAGCGACGTTTTAGGGAACGATTGCTTCCTTACTACCCCCCTTTGAAACCCGCTTCATCATAGACAACCCCGTCGACAGTCCGGCGCACGCCGTCGGTCAACTTGTGCGCATCGGCCCGGCCGTCGTGCATGAGATCGCGAATCTCCCACCCCCGCGCGAGCACGAGATAATCCGCCAGGAGCCGGCGATGGCACTTCCACCATACGCTCTCGCTGCACATCAGCGCCGTCGGACGAGCTTCTAGCTGCGGCAGCAAAGCGTCCACCGCGCGCGCGAATTCGTCCGTCAGCATGTAATCGGCGTAGCCGCGAAAGGCCGGATGACGCAATGCGACGTTCGGTGAATCGGCGCGAGGCTTGCGCCAGCCGCCGAGCTCCTTATCGTGCGCGTACGCGATTCCGGCCTCGGGAAGCCAGACGCGCATGGCCGTCGTTTCGTACTGCGGATTACGCCGGCTCCGGGGGACCGTGCGAATATCGACGATCGCCTCGATGTTTGCGGCCTGCAGCAGCACAGCGAAGCCTTCTGCCGGGAGCGTCCCATGGCCGACCGTGTATGCGCGCCTGAGCGCCATTCGCTTTACACGCGGTGCAGAAAGATCGCGAGCATGATCGTCACCCAAGTTCCCATTAGCAACGACGTCATGCGCCACTGTAGACCGTCCAACTTACGGTCGAGCTTCTGATCGAGGGAATCCAAACGACGGTCGATACTGTCGAGCCGCTTGTCGACCTGTTCGTACGCACCCTCGAGCCGAGCGAGCCGCGGCTCCAGCGGTTGAGCACTCATGTCTTATCTTTCCACGCTCGCCATTACCGCACCGTTGTCGTGATCTTTCGCGGTCGTTTCGATTCTCTCGCCGTCGACCGTGCCGAAAAGCCAGCCCGCCACGCGCTGCGATCGCTCGAGCCCGAATTGCGTTCGCAGCCAATGCACGATCGCACGATAACGCAGTAACCGGTTGCGCGGGCTACCGCTTCGCGAGAGGTCGTGACCGTCGCCGGTAAAGCGCACGAACTCAACGTCTTTCCCAAGTTGGCGCAGCAAACTAAAGAGCGCTTCGCCCTGATCGATCGGGCAACGAAAGTCGCGTTCCGAATGCACGACGAGCAGCGGGACGTCGATTTCGGCGGCGCCGCGGATCGGCGACATCTCGAAGAGCCGTCTGCCGCCGTCGCTCCAATCGGCGCGCAGCTCGCGCTCGAGAAATCGCGGAATGTCGGACGCGAGCGCCTCGGACGGATAATCGTTCACGGCGCGCATAGAAATGCCGCATCCATAATCGCGCGTGTGTCCGAGCAGCCACGTCGTCATGAGACCGCCGTACGAACCGCCTTCGACGGCGATTCGCGCGCGATCGGTCACGCCGACTTTGTCTTTTCCGGCTTCTAAGATCGTCTTCACATCCGCGGCATCGAGATCGCCCCACCGGCCCGTGATCGCATCGGCGAAATCCTCGCCGTACGATTGGCTGCCGCGCGGATTCCCGTAGATGACGTGCATGCCGAGCGATGCCAGCAGCTGAAACTCAAAGAAATACGACCAGCCGTATGCGCCGTGTGGTCCGCCGTGAATCGCATGCACCAGCGGCGCCGGCGTGCCGTTCGCATTTGCCGCGCGCAACAGCCACGCATCGAGCGCGGTTCCGTCTTGCGCGCGTGGCCGCAAGCGCTCGGGACGTTGCGGTGGATGGGCGGCCAGCCACGCGGCGTTTTCGTTCGGCAGACGCGTGAGTTGGCCGTCGAGGCCGAGAAAGCCGATGCTTCCCGGATCGCCGGCGTCCGAAGACACCAATGCGATCGTCCCGTCGCGGGAGCCGGAGAATGCGTAAATCTCGAGCTCGCCGCCGGCGATTTCGCGATTGCCGCTGCCGTCGCGCGCGTAGGCGACGAGGGTGCACGCACCTTCGTGCGAGCGCTGCACGACGATCTCGCGATCGCCGGGCGTCCAATACGGCGGCGACGCTTCGTGCGTTCGCATGTCCGTGACGACGGCGTCGCCGAGATAATATGCGCGATCCGGCGTGAGCGAGCGAGCCGTGCCGCCGGCGATGGGGACGCACCAGAGCTGCGCGTTGCGGCGGCCGGAGAATTCATCCTTGTCGACGCCGACAATTGCGATCTCGCGGCCGTCGCGTGAAAACGTGGGCGTCCCGAAGATGCCGTTCATTTGCGTGAGCCGCTGCAGCGCTCCGCCGACAGCCGGCACGGTGTACAGATCGTTGGCGAACGCGCCTTCCTGCACGCCGGGATTCGCGGTGAATGCGAGCGTCGTACCGTCGGGCGACCACGCCGGATTGCCCGCGTCAAACGCTCCCTTGGCGACGACGCGCACTTCCCCGCCGAGGGTGACGACGTGTACCTGCATGCGCTTCCCGTCGAACAAGCCTACGGCGTCGCTTTTATATGGAAGCGCGACGATGTGGCGCGCACCGCTTTCTTCATCGAGTGCGAGCGTCGCCTCGTGCGGTTCGACCGCAATACATGCTGCGAATGCGAGGCTCCGACCGTCGGGCGACCAAGCCGGCGCGCCGATGCGAGCAAAAGAGTCGCCGAGACGCTGGGGTTCGCCGCCGTCCGCAGGCATTACGTACAGGTAAGACTTCTTGTCTTCGTCACTGCGAACGAACGCGACGAAGCGCCCGTTGTCAGACCAACGCGGCGCCCGGTCCGACGTTCCCTGCGTGAAAGCGACGCCTCGTCCATCGCGCACGCGCCAGAGGCCGCGATTTGTTTTGTTCGCGGCGATGTCAAACGACGTGCGGACATACAACACGGCCGATCCATCCGGAGCGACTTGGGGGTCCTCGACGCCGATGAGGCCAAGGTAGTCTGAAGGAAGCATCGCGGCTCCTTCCCTGTATCCGCGGCTACCCTTCTAGGAAGTGAATTTTTCGCGAACGATGAGACACGGCTTAAAGCACTTCGTGCAGTTCTACGGTAAAGACGAGACCGCGTTGATCGACAGCGTGCAGTCGTTCCTTGCCGACGGCCTCAAAGGAGACAGCCCTGGCATCGTCATCGCGACGAACGATCACCTCGAGAAATTTCGCGACGCGCTTTCCGGCCATCGCAACGTTCTTTTTCTGGATGCCCACGAAGCGTTGGCAAAATTTATGGCTGGTGGCAAGCCGAACCGCGCGCTTTTCGATGCGACGATCGGCAAAGCCGTGCGCGAGCGCGCGCCCAGCGGCTACTTACACGCCTACGGCGAGATGGTCGCCGTGCTTTGGGAAGCCGGCAACCAAGATGCCGCGATTAGACTCGAGGAGCTCTGGAACGAGCTGCTCGCGAGCGTTCCGTTTGCCTTATACTGCGGCTACCCGCTCGAAGGCCAAGACGAACGCATCGTCGCCGTGCACAGCGAGTGGGTCGAGGATCTGAAGTCGGCCTAGACCGATCTGGAACGTGACGGACTCATCGGGTTCGCGCAGCTCAATGCGGAGGTGAGAGCGTAAATAGCGCGCGCATAGGCTTATTTGTCAGCGGAGACGTACGTGACCTAAAATGCTTGATGAAGCGTGGGCAAACGAACTTGCCTTTTCGGATTGGCTCTACAACAATTTGAGCCAATTGTCAGAGGCCGTCGGTACAGTATTGCAGCCGCGTGCAAGAGAAGCACGGGTCGGCGGATTCTCCGCGGACCTGCTCGCGGAAACCAGCGGCAACGAACCGGTAATTATTGAAAACCAAATCTTCAAGGCGGATCACGGGCACTTTGGCCAGGTTCTTACATACGCCGCATTCTACGATGCCGCGATTATTGTCTGGATAGCCAGAGGCTTTCGCAACGAGTACAGAGAGGCGATTGGCTGGCTCAATCGCTTGTCGCGTAAACAATTCCTCGCCATCGAATTGAGTGGAATTGGGCCAAGCGATTGCAGCTTCGCGGTGGTAGCCGGGCCGGCACCGCTATTACCTGTGCAGGCGACCGATCTAGTGACTCTATCACCTTCGCCCGCAGCCCTAGGCGAAGCACAGTTCGCCGCGTACGTTCGCGCTCCGTACGCGGTGCGGCTTCCCGCGCAACCACGTGCGAACATTTCACCGGGTCAGGTCTTTCTCAATGGCATTTTTGAAGAAGTCGCTTCAAGGGTGGCAGCGCTTCGCCTGACAGCGCCACGCAAGCCGAGCGTTGATCGCAACTTTTCGGAGTTTGCCGCCGGGCCAGTGAAGCATAGCCACTGGGCCCTTACGTTCGAGGGCGATGATGCGGCCGTTGCCCTCGTCTTCTTCGGCAACGATTCTCACGAGCGTGTCGCGCAAGTCGAAGGTCGAGCGCACGATATCGAAGCGCTTGCAGGTGTGAGCATTAAGTTCGACGTGAAGCCACTAGAACACCGCATCAAGACCAAGGTGATGGTGTATCGAAACTTCCGTGCCCCGCTTCGTGAGGCGAGCGGCGAAGAAATCGTATCGTGGTCTGTAGCGACATTCGCAGCGTTATACAATGCCCTGGAGCAACTGCAAGTTTTCTCCGGCGATGCGCGTCTGGCGCCGGCATCGCAGAATTAACGCCTGGCCTGAGAACTAAGCCGCAGAGTTTCTTTGAATTAACGGTTTCACAGCCTTAGGAACGGTGATGGCCCGAAAACGCTTTTTCGGATAGAGGTAGTCCGAACCGCTTTCATC
>JBOHTT010000034.1:0-13666 GCA_050733775.1 Vulcanimicrobiaceae bacterium | reverse complement strand
TCCGGAAAGATCAAGGCATCGATCTCTCCGGGGATCGACAGGCGATGCAGCGTCTCACGGAAGCGGCCGAAAAGGCGAAGATCGAGCTGAGCTCGATGGTGCAGACGTCGATCAATCTGCCGTTCATCACGGCGGATCAGAACGGTCCGAAGCATCTCGACTACACGCTCACGCGCGCGGACTTCGAACAGAAGACCAGCGATCTCACCGATCGCACGGTGCAACCATTCAAGAACGCGCTCAGCGACGCCGGTCTGGACGTTTCGAAGATCGATCAGGTCGTTCTGGTCGGCGGCGCGACGCGTATGCCGGTGATCCAGGAGCTCGTTCACAAGCTCACGGGCAAAGAGCCGAATCAAACCGTCAACCCCGACGAAGTCGTCGCGGTCGGTGCGGCGATTCAAGGCGGCGTACTTGCCGGTGAAGTGCGCGATGTCGTTCTTCTCGACGTCACGCCGCTCTCGCTCGGTATCGAAACGCTCGGCGGCGTGAACACGAAGCTGATCGAGCGCAACACCACGATTCCGACACGGAAGACGCAAGTCTTCACGACGGCCGAAGATGGCCAAACCTCGGTGGACATTCACGTCCTCCAGGGCGAGCGCGACATGGCGGCCGACAACAAGACGCTCGGGCGCTTCCGCCTCGAAGGCATCCCGCCGGCTCCGCGCGGCGTCCCGCAGATCGAAGTCACGTTCGACATCGATGCCAACGGCATCGTGAGCGTCGGCGCGAAAGATCTCGGCACGGGCAAGGAGCAGAAAATCACGATCACCGCGTCGACCAACCTCAACAAAGACGAGGTTGACCGGATGGTCAAAGATTCCGAAGCGTTCGCCGCCGAAGATCGTCGCAAGCGTGAGGAAGCCGAGATCCGCAACGCGGCTAGCTCGCTGACCTATTCGACAGAGAAATCGCTCAAAGAAGTCGGCGACAAGCTGGACAGCGCTGCGAAGGCGGACGTCGAGTCAGCACTCGCCGAGCTCAAGCGCGTCTCCGAGAACGGAACGTCGCAAGAGGTCAAGGCCGCAACCGAAAAGCTCCAACAGGCCAGCTATAAGATGGCCGAAGCGCTCTATCAGAAGAGCGGCGGGACGAACGGCAACGGTTCGCAGACCAATGGTACAACGCACGACGGGGCGACCGGTGAGCCTGAAGGCGCCGGCGCAGGCGCCGGTGCGTCGAACTCGGACGACGTGATCGACGCCGAGTTCAAAGAGGCTAAGTAGCGGCGGAGCGGCTACAACATGGACTCTCATACGCAAACGACTGCGGCGCAGGACCAATCTGCGCCGCAGTCCGACCTCGCTGCGGAGCTCGCCGCAGCCAAAGCCAAAGCCGATGAGAACTACAACAAGTTTCTCTACGCGATGGCGGATTTCGAGAATTATAAGAAGCGCATCGAGCGGCAATTCGCGGAGATTGCAACGGCGGGGAAACGCACGTTGATCGAGCGGCTGTTGCCGGTCGTCGATAACTTGGAGCGCGCGCTCGCACACGACGCAGACTCTGAAACGACGCGTAAAGGCCTCGAGCAAACGCTCAAGGGATTCGAAGCGGTTTTAGGCGGCGAGGGCGTTCGTTCGTATTCGGTCGTGGGCGAACGTTTCGATCCGAATCTCGCCGAAGCGATCGGAACCCGCGCGCCCGAAGACGGTGTCGAAGACGACACCGTCGTGGAGGAAGCGCAACGCGGCTACCGATACGGCGAGGACGTGATCCGACCCGCAAAAGTAATCGTCGCAAAACGTGCCGATTAACTATAAGGACTATTACCAAGTCCTCGGCGTTCCGAAGAACGCGGCGGAAAAGGACGTAAAATCCGCCTATCGCCGTCTGGCACGGAAATGGCATCCCGATGCCAATCCAAACAACCAGAAGGCAGCGGAGGAAAAATTCAAAGAGATCCAAGAGGCGTACGACGTGCTCGGCGACTCGGACAAGCGCCGCAAGTACGACGCCCTTGGATCCGATTGGCAGCGCGCCGCCCAGCAAGCCGAACAGCAACGCCGTTACCGTACGCAGCAACAGGAAGAGTTCAACGCTTCGAACTTCGGTCAGGGACCGGGTGGGCCGAGCGGCTTTTCGGATTTCTTCGACGCCTTCTTCTCCGGTATGGGTGCCGCAAGGCGTCCCAGCGGACAGCGCGTACAACAGCGCGGGCAAGATCTGGAAACGACGCTCGAGCTCGATATGCGCGAAGCCTTCGAAGGCGGCACGAAATCCGTTTCGTTGCGAATAGAAGACCTGTGCCAGCAGTGCCACGGAACCGGTACGATAGGGCGCACCATCTGTTCGAAGTGTCACGGCACCGGGCGCGTGCTCGAGTCCAAGCGCTTTAATGTCACGATTCCGAAAGGCGTGCGCGACGGGCAGCGCATTCGGCTTGCCGGTCAAGGCGGGACGGGAATGGGCGGCGGCCCGAAGGGCGATCTCTATCTCGTCGTACACTTAAAAGCAGACGAGCGCTACACGCGCAAAGAAGACGATCTCTACATCGACGTCCCTGTCTCCATTTACGACCTTATCCTAGGCGGCGAAGTCCGCGTTCCGACGATGAGCGGCGACGTGACGATGACGGTGCCTGCAGGTACGCAGAGCAACAAGCTCTTGCGACTTACCGGTAAAGGCATGCCCCATCCGAAGGGCGGCGGCAGCGGCGATCAGTACGTTCGCTTGATCGGTACCGTTCCTCAGGATCTTTCGGACAAAGAGGTCAAGCTCTATCGCGAGCTGGCCGCGCTGCATAACGGTAAACGGTAAATCGAAATAATCCTCATTGCGAACTTCGGTTCGCGCTCGACGGAGAAGGAACTAGGCCGCGTGCAAGCCGCGCTCATCGACGCCGGCGTGCATATTACGGCGTCGCATGCGGTCGGCCGCGGGCGTGAGCTGACGAAGCGCCTGCGCGCCATCGTGAAGGACGAACCGCCGATCGTCGCCGTGGCCGGCGGCGACGGCTCGATGACGCGCGCGGCGGCAGAGCTCGCTCATCGGCGGAGCATACTCGCAGTGTTGCCGCTCGGCACGGGCAACAGCTTTGCGCGCAGTCTCGGGATTCCGGACGTGCAGACGGCAATCGCAACGATCGCGTCGGGGAAATGCTGTAAGATCGATCTCGGCGTCGTCAACGGCCGGTACTTCGCGAACTTCGCGACGGTCGGCCTTACGTCTGAAATCGCAGCGCGAACGCCCGACGCTCTCAAGCGAATTGCCGGGGTGGGCGCCTACGTGCTCGCGGGCCTCATTCCTGCACTCCGCGACCACCGCTTTCACGCGAAGCTCAAGGGCAAAGGCGTCCGCTTCCAAGGCGACGTGCATCAAGTGATTGTCGCGAGCGGCCGGTATTTTGGCTCGACGCCGCTCTTGCCGACGGCATCCGTGACCTCGGGCAAACTCGCCGTCTTCACGACGACCGCCGACGGCGTTCCGGGCGTTGCGCGAGAATTTCTCGCCGTCGCGCGCGGCCGTCAAACGGAGCTCGAGCAAGCGCATTGGTGGACGACGTCACGCGTGAAAGTCATGTCGCGGGAGCGAGAGCTCATTGCGATCGACGGCAAGCCTATCGACGAAACGCCTGCGCGCTTTCATATCGAGCCTGGCGCGCTGCGCGTTCTCGTGCCGCTGGATTTCGATGGCCTTCCCTAAAAGCGGGCCGCTCCTCGCGCTGGCCATCGCATTTGCGGCGGCCTTCGTGATACTTGGGCTGACGTTTGCACGAAAACCGTGGAAAGAGGTCGATTATATCGGCAGCCGCGCTTCGGGGAAGGCGCTACCCGTTGCCATCGCGTTTACCCGCAGCGGCTACTCGCCTGCGCTGACGATCGTCGCGATTGCCTGCGCAGCGATCGCTCTCGCGCTGCGCGAATCTCTTGCGGCGCCGGCGTTCGTCGTCGCGCTGCAACTGATCGGCCAGCTCATTGCGGGCGGTGCGAAACGTTTCGTCGCGCGTCTTCGTCCCGAAGTGTGGCATTTTCGCCAGGAGCTGGGCTTCGCATATCCGAGCGGCCATGCCGTCACGGCGATGTTCTTCTATCCAAGTTGGGCTGCGCTCGCGCAGCAATGGCCGATACCGCATCCGCTGCAGATTGCCGCACCGGCGCTCGCAGCATTGTGGGCGCTCGGCATCGGTTGGTCGCGCCTTTCCCTCGGCGCGCACCGACTGACGGACGTTCTCGGCGGATATGCGCTCGGCGCCGCACTACTTTGCGTTTTTCTGGTAATCGGTTGACGCTACGCGACGCTTTCTTTGGACATCGTGCAAAGAAACCGATCGAGAACTCGTTTGAGCTCGGAGAGCTCGACGGGTTTTGGCACGTAATCGTCCATTCCGGCTGCGAGACAGCTTTCGCGATCGCCTTCGAGCGCGTTTGCGGTCATGGCAACGATCGGCAGGTGCTTGCCGCCGCTACGTTCGATGCGGCGGATGCGCGCCGTCGCTTCAAAACCACTTAGCTCCGGCATTTGGCAATCCATCAGCACCAGGTCGTAAAGCCCGGAGAGCGCGCCGGTCACTGCTTTCGCGCCGTCGTCCACGACGTCGACCTGCGTGATACCGAGCGTTTTGAGCTGCAGCAACGCGATACGTTGGTTGATGCGGTTGTCTTCGGCGAGAAGAATCCGTCCGCCGCAGGATGGCGCGCGATCGATGGTCTGCGCGGTTGACTCACGAACGACTTCAATTCGCTCGCGTCGAGCGCACGATTCCGCAATCGTGTTGAAGAGCTGCGATTGTCGCACGGGCTTGACGAGACTTCCGGAAAAGCCCTCAGCAGCTGCGGCGCCCCGAAGCATCTCGTCGTGAATGCCGGAGATCATGATGAGCTTCGGGTCGGACAGCGTCGGGTCGCACTTGATCGTTCTTGCGATCGGAATCGCGGCTTCCGGATATGCGCCGACGTCCACGAGCACGAGCTCGAACGGCTCGTCGCCGGCGACGGCAATTCCTAGCGCTTCCAAGCCGTCCGCCATGTCGGTCACGACCTTCGTCGGCATTCCCCATGACGACGTGTACCGTTGCAGCATCTCGCGGCTCATAGCCTCGTCGGCGACGATCAGGGTGCGCAAGCCTGCAAGACGCGGCGGTCGCACCATCTCCGGTACGATGCCGATCTTCATTGCAAAGCGCACCGTAAACGTAAACGTCGATCCGCGGCCAACTTGACTCTCGACGCTAATGTGCCCGCGCATCATCTCGGTAAGGTGTGCGGCGATGGAAAGACCCAGGCCGCTCCCACCGTAGCGACGCGACATCGAGCCATCAGCCTGCGTGAACGGGCGGAACAGTTTCGACTGGACCTCCTCGGAAATGCCGATACCGGTATCCCGCACGGAGAAGCGCAGTGTCGTGCTCTCGGGCTGCACCTCGTCGATGTCGACGGAGATCGCGACGCCGCCTCGCTCGGTGAACTTGATCGCATTCCCGGCCAGATTAAGAAGTATCTGGCGGAGGCGGCCGGGATCGCCGAGCATCTTGCGCGGAATGTCGGGTGACACGTACGTCATCAAAGAAATTTTCTTTTGACGTGCCTGCGCGGACAGCAGATCAGCGACGCTCTCGACGACTTGAATGACGTTGAAGTCCAGCGTTTCCAAGACGAGCTTGCCCGCTTCCATCTTCGAAAAGTCCAGCACGTCGTTGATGATGCCGAGCAGAGCTTGGGCCGATTCTCGAAGGGTTTCGACGTGCTCGCGCTGTTCGTCGTTGAGATCCGTGCGAAGGAGTACGTCGGTCATCCCGATCACGCCGTTCATTGGCGTACGGATCTCGTGGCTCATCGTCGCGAGGAATTCCGACTTCGCGCGCGACGCCTGCACGGCTCGCTCGAGCGCGTGGGACAACTCGCTCTGCGCGGCTTCGAGCCGACGCTTCCGTTCCTGCACCACCTGTGCGAGCCGGCTGAAGGCCCGATTGTACTTGCTCGTTCCGACGTCGATCGACGCCTCCGGAATGCTCTCGCCGTACGCGATTCGGCGCGTCAGCAACGTGATCGCCCGGATCTTTTTGTCGAGAAACCGGTTGATGTACAGCGCGAATACCGCAACGACGATCAATGTTCCGACGCCGCAGACGAGCCCAGGCATCATGGGGTTCCCGCGACTACCTTAACGAGACGCCGCTCCGCGTCTCGCAGCGCCGGCAGACATCGTCTGATCGCCTCGAACTCACCATGCTTTGCGAGGCGCTCGATCTCTGCGCTCGTCTCCGCAACCTCTTCCGCTCCGACGGTAAGGCAGACGCCTTTAATCTCGTGCGCGAGGTGTACGGAACCCTCGGTCGATTCGAGCGACCGCTCGAGTCTCCCGATAAGATCTGCCAGCGTCAAGACGGTGTCTTGCAGAACGTCTGCAATCATCTGGGGCTCGGAGGGCCAAATAGCCTCAAGCCGCTCCATATTGAGTGTCATTGCCATTATGCTGCCTCCAAATCAGAGAACTCGGCGCGAATGCGCTGCAGGTCGGGGATGATGTCGAGGAACGCATCGATCAGGACCGGATCGAAATGTTCGTGCTTCCCGCGTCGCAACGCATCGATGACGTCCGGCAGCGGCCAAGCCGGCTTGTACGGCCGCACCGAAAGCAGTGCGTCGAACACGTCCGCGATCGCCGTGATCCGCCCCGAGAGCGGAATCGCTTCGCCCACAAGCCCCTGTGGGTAGCCGCTGCCGTCCCATTTTTCGTGATGCGTCAGCGCGATCTCGGCGGCAAGACGCAAGACTTCGGAGTCGCTGTCTTTGAGAATGTCGTAGCCGGAACGCGCGTGCGTCATCATCTTGGTCCACTCGGACGACGACAAGCGGCCGTTCTTGAGTAGAATGTTGTCGGGAATCGCGACCTTACCGATATCGTGCATCGGCGCGGCATAACGCAAAAGCTCTTGCCGGTCGTTCGCAAGCCCGATCGCGCCTCCAAGAAGCTTGGCGTAGTGCCCCATGCGCACGATGTGATTGTGCGTCTCTTTATCGCGATGTTCGGCAGCGCGCGTGAGCCTATGAATCGTCTCCAGCTCGCGGTGCGCGATTTGCTCGGTCGCACGGCGAACTTCTTCTGCAAGACGATCCGCGCGATTCGCCAGCTCGACGCTTCGCTCGCGGAGCCGCAACAGATTGCGAGAGCGTACGAGGAACTCGACACTGTCGGCGGGCTTTTCCAGGAAGTCATCGACGCCGTGTTCGAGCGCGGCATGTCGCACCGAACGATCTTTGACACCCGTGATCATGATCACAGGAACGGTGGCATTGCCGGCTTGCCCTTTGAAGGTCTGAACGAATTCGATGCCGTTCGGGGGCGGCATATGATAGTCGACGATAGCGAGGTCGGCTTGGTGATCTTCCGACCACGCCAGAGCCGCCATGGAGCTCGTGAACGACGTCACATGCGCGGTCTCGAGTCCCGTAAGAATGCGTTCGTAAACCTTTAAATTGAGCGCAGCATCATCGACGACGAGGATATGTTGCATGCGTTGCTCCTTGTGCGAAGCAACATAGCGCCCGAACGTGAAAAAAGTCTAAGAGCGAGCGTCCTCTAGTAGGCGGGGAATCCGCACGACGAAGCGAGCGCCGTCCTCGAGCACGATATCGCCGCCGTGCGCGCGCGCAACCCAGCGGCAAATCGCAAGTCCCAGGCCGCTTCCGCCACCGTTGGGCTCGCGAACGAGGCGATCGAAGACGCGCGTGCGCAGCTCGTCCGGGACGCCGGGACCGTCGTCGTCAACGACGATCGCCGCATAGGCCCCCTCACCTCGAACCAAGACGTGCACGGCGCCGCTCGCGTGACGGACTGCGTTGTCCAGCAAATTGCGAACGACTTGCGCCATTCGGCGTTCGTCGGCTTCGGCGAAAACCGAATCCGCAGCCAGCTCGATGCGCGGCGACGCGTTGCGGCCGGCATATTCGCGTGTGACGCGCGTCACCGTATCGCTCAAATCGATCGTCTCACGTTCCAGCTTTTCCGGTCCTCCTGCGCGCGCCAAGAGCGCCAGGTCCCCGACCAGGCGGGAGGCATCGAGCGCCGCATCCGCGATCGTCTGAAATGCAGCGGATTCGCGTTTACCGGTATCCGCCATTGCCGATTGCGCGACGGAAGCGATTGTCGCGAGAGGCGTTCGCAATTCGTGCGCGATGTCGGCGGCAAAGTCGCGTTCGCGCTCCGCAGCCGCCTCGAGCGGCGCGATGGATTGACGCGCCAACAAATATGCAGCGAGTGCAACGAGTCCCATCAGTGGAACCGCGATGGATGCGAGCGTAAAGATCACGCGCCCCATGGCTCGCGCGAGCGCCGTCTCGCCCACCGCGCGCGTTTCAGCAGAGCTCAGGAGCGGGGCAACGAGATCGCGATTGACGCGCTCTTCAAAAAGAAACGCCCCGATTGCGAGGCCGAGAACGACAAGCGCAAAAATGGCCCAGTAGGAAAGCCACAAACGGATTACGGCGCGTTTAGGTGACCAGTCGATACCCGACCCCCCAGACCGTCTCGATCACATCATCATTCTTCGCTCCGGCGGCCCGAATCTTCCGCCGTAGCTGCCCGACGTACACGTCGACGATATTGCTCGAGCCTGCGAAGTCGTCGCCCCAGACCCGGTCCAATATCTGCGAACGCGAAAGGGCCTGGCCCGCATTTCGCACGAGATATTCCAACAGCCTGAATTCGGTCGTGCCGAGCTTCAGCTCGTTCTCCTCGACGAACGCACGTCGAGCCGCGACGTCGATACGCAACGGGCCGGCCTCCAGCGTGCTTTGCAACGGCCGCTCACCACGCCGCAGCAGCGCGCGCACGCGTGCAACCAGCTCGCGCGCTTCAAACGGCTTGACGAGATAATCGTCGGCTCCACAATCGAGTCCGCGAACGCGATCTTCCACGGCATCTCGCGCCGTGAGCATGAGGACCGGGATCGTCGTGCCTTCCTCGCGCGCCTTCGCGCAAACGGAAAAACCGTCCAGCTTCGGAAGCACGAGATCGAGAACGGCAAGATCGAACTGCCCGTCGATCAGATAATCGAGACCCGATTCGCCGTCGGCAACGTGTGTGACGGCAAACCGTTCGCGCTCCAGCATACCCTGTACGGCGCCCGCAATTTCGAGGTTGTCCTCGACCAGGAGAATGCGCACGGAAATCTACGGCGTCGCGAGCGTGTCGCGCATCGAGCCGGCTAAATTTCGAAGTCCCGGATCGGCGGCATCGTGGACGACTTTTTCGAACGCGACCCGCGCTTCGTCGCGGTGACCTTCACGCAACAGGACGACGCCGAGGGCGAAGCGCGCACGCGGGTAATCGGGTGCCGCCGAAAGCGCCGCTTCGAGCTCGCGCTCGGCGACATCAACGCGTCCTGCTTTGAGCTCGACCAGAGCAATGTCGTAATGTGCCGGCGCATACGCCGGATTCTTTTGCAGCAATTTTGCGAAGTCGGCGCGTGCCGTGGCGACGTCGCCCGAATGCAGCGCCGTCAACCCGCGGGAATACAACGCGCGTGCCGATTCCGGCGCCAGAGCGAGGAACTTATCGGCGGCCTCGCGCGCGCCTTTGAGATCGCCTCGCTGCAAGTCGAGCGAAACGAGGTTGGCATACGCCGCAAGAAATCCGGGATCGCGCGCAATCGCTGACCGCAGCTCGCTTGCGGCACGATCGGCATTTCCGGAACGCGCCAGAGCCAATGCGATGTTGTAGTGCGCAGTCGAGTTTTGCGGTTCCGGCGGATTGCGCTGCAATACGGCTTCGAACTGCGAAATCGTCGCCGAGTAGTCACCGCGGTTCAGCGCGGCGAGGCCGAGCGTGAAACGTTCGCGGATTTCGCGCTGAATTGCAAGATTTCGCAGCGTTGCGGCATCGGTCGTGCGCGGCGCGGGCATCCCGCCGTATCCCGGCGACGTTTGCGCCATCAGGCCTCGCGAAGCCGACGCAAACAAGAGCGCCGTCAAAGCCAGCGCCGGCATCAGCGGCCGATGCATCGTTAGTTTGCCGGTTCGGGTGCGGGAAGATGCGCGCCGCGCGTGCTCGTCGCGCCGGCAGCCTTTTCAGGTTCACAGGTCCAACCGGTGCGGCCCTCAACGGAGATGGGCCCGAGGAGGTCCGGCGCCGACGAAGTCTGCAACGTCTGCTCCACGGTGAGAGGATCGAGCGCGGTGCCGGCGGCCGCCACGGCTGTGCCGAGGGCCAGGAGCATCACGCCTACTGTGAAAGCGAGCCGGACGTTCATAGTGTTTCTCTACCACCCAGGGATGAAGAATTGCTGAAAGCGGCGTCCCTTGCGCTGATGCTTATTACGGGGGCGGTCCGCGATATCCATGGCGGTCCCATTGCGGGCGCCATCGTGACGGGGCTAGGCGCCGGGGGGCGCCCCATCGCGAGCACGACGACCGACGCAGACGGCACGTTCGCACTCGATTCGGCGGTGACGCCGGTCGCAGTCCGCATAGCGTGTGCCTATTGCCGCGCAAAGACCGTCACGGTCGCATCCAACGAACCGATCGTCGCCGTCATCGAGCGCTACGACGCGGTGCTCCAACCGGGGGTCTCGGCAGCCGATCTCGCCGCCCTTCCGTACGGGCGCATCGAGAACGCGCTGGCGCTGCAGCCCTTTTGGGTGTTGCGAACGCAGCCGCCGATCGCTGCCGCGCTGTATCCGGCACTCTCCGACCGCGGGCTCGGGCGGGGGTCGCTCGTGGTTGACGGCGGAGCGCCGGCCTACGATTTTGGATCTTCGACGATGACGGGGCTGGCCGTAGTGCCGGCCCATGCAGGAGACGACGTGCGTTTCGTCCCGTCGTCGCAAGCGTATCGCTACGGAACGTACGGAAGCGGCGGCGCCGTCGAATTCTCGCGCGATCAAACGATCCTGGAGCAAGCCGCGTACGGCGATGCCGGATCGTTGCGTTTTTCCGCCGGCACACCGCAAGCCGGAATAACGCTCGGAACGGACGCCGACGACGTCGCGCAGCGAAGCCGTCTGTCCGCGAGCGCGCAACAGGGGCTGGCCGGCGGCGTCTTCAGCGCCGGCATCACCGCAGCGCGCGCGACGTTCGCAACGCCTGAAGTCGATACATCCCAAAGCACCGCGAGCATCGCATACGCCCGCTCGTTCGATCGCGTGCAGTTGCGCCTCGACGCCGCCGATGCGTTCGGCACGAGCTCGATTCCCCTCGTGCCCTCACTCGACAACGTCTGGAACAACGCCCTGCTGCGCGGCACCCTCGGCACGCGGATCGGCATTGTCGATGTCGACGGCAGCGCGTCGTACGTGAACTCGTTGGCGCAGCAACCGAGTGGGAGCGTGCACTACAATCAAAGGAACTTCACGCTCGAAGGTCATCTGCCGGGCCCGACGGCAGTCGATGCGGCCGTCGCGCAAACCTACATCACGATCTACGACGGAAGGAACCTCGACGTCACGCTGCCGTCGCTGCTCGTGAGCCAGCGCCTTGGCGCATTTGGCGTCGGCATTGGATTTTCGCGCTCGTTGCTCGCGACCTACGGCGAACCCGAATTCGTGCCGGCGACGCTTGCGGAAGCGCATCTCGATTACGGCGACGGCCACCGTTTGCGCGGGGAGCTGCAAGCGTATCGGCGCACGAGCGACACACAAGCCCCACTCGCCGGTACCGGCATATCGGTCGCCTATCAAGTCACGCCGACCACAACGCTGCGCGCGTGGACGTTGCGCGTTTGGGGCGATATGCTGCAATTTGCAGGTCCTGCCGTTGTTGCACAACCATACGTGTCCGGCGACACGCTATGGCTCACGCACCAGAATGGCGGCTTTCGGCTGGATGCCATCTACCGGCGCGCGTCGGATGGTTTGCAGAATCGTCGCGGCCTTGACGGCGACGTGTACTTTCCGGTGACGCGACGACTCGCGGTGGGCCTTCGCAGCGAGCTCGCACCCGAAGGGCGGCGCTCGTCGGTCCTGCTTTCGGTGCGTCCTTAGGTCAGCGGCCTCACGAAAAGCGGCTTGGTGGTCGGCGCGCGACTGCCGCCCGTTGGTTCGACGCTCACCGCGACGGCACCGACTTGCTCGGCGCTTTCAGGCAACGACACCACGACGAAGCCATGCTCGTCCGGAACGAACGTTGCGCTCGGCGCGACGGTTTTCGCACCGGGAGCGAGCGTCCAGGCTTGATACACGTGGTTCGGAGGAAGCTGCGGCAGCTCGCGCATGACGAGGTACACGCGCTGCGACGTCTTATAGATCTGGCCGTCAGGAACGCGGTACACGTGCGCGCCGGCGATCTGCAAGTCGTTGAGGTGGCGTTCGGTACTCGCCGAGAATAGGGCGAGGGCAATCGCCGCCGCGATGGCAAGTGCGGCCGTTGCCATCAGCGGCCACGGCCGTCGCCGCGGTTTTTCTTCGAGCGCGTCGATTGCTTGCATGAGGCGCGCTTTCATGGGCGGACAGTGGACCGCATCGAGACGGTCGTCGGTCGAAAGCGCGACCGCATCGGCAGCGGGCTTGAGCGCGTTGTACTCTTCACGGCATTCGGGACAGACGGCGAGATGCGCGGAAACGACGCGCGCGTCGTCGGCGTTCACGGCGCCGAGCGCGTACACGGCGACGAGATCGAGCAGCTCGTCGTGTGACTGCTGCCGCTCGCTCATTTCAGCACCAGTCCTTCGAGCTGTCCGCGCAATTGGCGCAAACCTGCGCGGATGCGGCTCTTGATGGTTCCCAGCGGAAGCCCGGTGCGCGCGGCGATTTCGGTGTGCGTGATGCCGTCGAAGAATCCCATCTCAACGAGCGAACGCTGCTCCTGAGGAAGTGCCGCCAATGCCGTACGCACGCGATCGCCGTCGAGTCGCGCGAAGACGGTGTCGTCGAGCGAACCCGCATCGAGCAGTTCGACGGGCAGCTCTTCTTCCGCGCGTGCGCTTCGGCTGCGCAAAATGTCCAAGCAGCGGTTCCGTGCGACACGAGCCAGCCATGCCCCGACGTTTCCGTCGCGAAACGCGTCCGGCCGCGACCACACGGTCAGAAAGACGGATTGCACGACGTCTTCGGCTGCGGTTCGATCGGCGAGCATCCGAATGGCAACGCCATAGACGACCTTCTGAAAGCGGTCGTAGAGCGTTTCAAATGCACGGCGGTCGCGCTCTCGCACGCGCGCCATGAGACGTCCCGCCTCCTGCACGATGCGAGGCTTTGTCCATGCGACCGCTGTCACCTCGCCCATGTAACGAAGCAATGGGGAGTTCGGATTCATCCAAAACCGCGGCTCGTCCGTTACATAGCCGAATCCACCCCCAACGGAGGAGTCATTATGATTCGACCATTTCGTATTGCGAGCGGAGCGCTCGCAGCTTTCTTTGTTCTCGCCGTGGGCGCAAGCGCGGCCATGATGTCCAAGGGCGACCTGCACGCGCGCTACGGCGGTTCGGTTTACACCGGCGCGCCGGATCTGCCGCTCACGCTATCGATGGTGGTAGCGGGCGGCGGTCCAAAAGACTTCAAGACCACGACGCTGGTCGGCGTCCTCGCCGGCAAGAACGCCGATGCGGAAGTCGCCAAGCTCAAGAAGCAGTACGGCGCCGACGGCGTCAAGCAATATCTCGCCGTGTTCGATTTCGTCGTCAACGATGCGCTCAAGCGCGCGACGCAAGCCGGCGTGAAATTCCCCTCCAAGCCCTCTCCCGATCCAAGCGACGGTGCGGCACTGACCGCTGCGCTGTATAAGGC
>JBOHTT010000033.1:0-8497 GCA_050733775.1 Vulcanimicrobiaceae bacterium | reverse complement strand
CCGTTAGTGTTGCGCAGTTCGATCGGACTGATCGGCGAGCTGGTTGCGGGCGAGGTCGATATGCGCGTGCTGATGGGTGGCCCCGTGAACGTCAGCGTGATCGCCTTTCCGGCCGGCGAGCAGCTCTCGAAGTACGTGAACGCACCGCTCGCGCCGCGCGACGGCCACAATCGCAGCGGAGCGTTCAACCTTGCCGGCTTCGGCGCGCAAACGCTCGCGTACACCGTTGGCGGTCCGGATACGGCGACGACCTACGGCGGGCGCGACACGGCGCCGCCCAATGTGGAGCCCGGAAGCCTCGGACACGACTGGGGCGACTACGGCGTGACCCACCGTTTCGCCGTCAATATCGACAACCCGACCGATGCACCGCAAATCGTGTATCTCTACGAAAAGCCGTCCGGCGGCTCGTCGATCAACATGTTCGTCGTCGACGGGCAAGTGCGTCAAATGGGCTGCGCGCGCGTGCCGCAGCGCTATGAAATCGTGCACTACGAAGTTGCGCCGCATGCGCAGATTGCCTCGACCGTCGTAACGATGACGGACGGTGGCTCCAGTTATCCGCTCGAAGTCGGCCTCACGCAGACGGCACCGAATCCGTTCACGCCGCCGATGGACTCGCCCGAAGGCTGCTTCCCGAAGTCAACGCCGACGCCGATCCCGACACCGACTCCGGAATTCCCCGCACCGTCGACGACGCCGAGCGAGGTGCCGTCCGTGATGCCCTTACCGACGCGAATCAATCCGTTGCCTGCGACGCCGACGCCCGCGCCGACGTAGATTAAGCCACGAGCGCGTCGGTAAGACGCGGCCCGTCGATTGCTTTCCAAAAGGCGTTCGCCGTTTCCGTAACGTCCGGCGCCCACGGATCGACTTGGTTATCTTTGATCGGAGCGTGCACGGTCGGACCGACGGCGTCGCGATAGTCGATGCCGCCGTAGGGAGCGAAGGCGCGACTCTCGCGATGCGCGAGAACGGCATGACGCACGGCGTTGGACGCGGCTCGCGCATCGTCGCGAATTGTCTGCGGCAGGCGCGCATCGCCGGCGAGGTTTTCATACAACGCAATCGCCGGACGATCGGCGCGCCACGGCAGCGAGCTCTTTTCGCAGCGCGCCATGCCGTGCACGGCGCGCTCGTCGGCGCGCACGTGCGGCGCGAGCGCAGGGTTGCTCGAAATCGCGTTGGCAAGATCGTCGTCGAGACGCTTTACGCTCCCGCGGACCTGCGCCATCGTTTCCGGCGACGTATCGAGAACGGAAAAGGCGGCCGCCGGAGCGATCACCTCCGGTCCCATCGGGTAGCGCGCGTTCATCGTCGCGGCGATCATGCTTTGCGCCATGGCCTTGGGGTCATTGAGGTTCGCTGCAATCGACGCAGCGACGGTCGTCGGAACGCCGGGAGCCAACATGATCTCGGGCGATGCCGCCAAGTATTTGACGCCGGCTTGCGAGAGCGCGTCGGCGAACCCGAGGGTGCTCATCAGGCATTGATTTGCGACGACGCCGTCGATGTGGCGATTCGCGTCGTCCGAATGCGCGCTTGCGTGCGCAGCGACGCCGTCGGTGATCGCGCCGGCGATATCGCGCTCGGTCATCATCGAGCCGTTGGAAGCGCTTTCCAATCCGCCGCCGTCGCCGCCGCCATGATCGACGAGCTCGATCCACGTTTGTTGGGCGCCTGTTTCTTGGGCGCGATCGAGCGTACGAGCGACGAATGCGGCGAGGTTCTCGCGGCTGGACGGATCGTGTGCCTCGCCGACATGGACGTCCTTCGCCATGCCGTCGCGGATGACGTAGCTTTCGGTCCGCAATGCGCCTTCGTGTAAGAGACCTCGTCGCGAAGTCGTGTCTTCGACGACGAACTCGATCGACGGATCGCGGCTGCTCACGGTCAAGGCCTGATTGATCACGTAGGCCTGCTCGTGATCGAGATTGTTGTCGCCGTCGCGGTAGATGCCGAACTCGAGCGCAGTCGCGCCGATCGCCATAAGAATCCTCGCCTTCTAAAGGTGTGGGTAGCGAAGTCCTTATGTGGCGGTCGACCCGATCGGAAAGTACTCGTTGAGCGGGAAATTGCTGACCGCCAATCAATGGGGCTTACGATGTCGTGGCCTCGCAGACATGAGCTGATGGATCTCGATCTCGATGCGTACGCCGAAGATGCCGAAACAACCGAATCCGGCAAGACGCAACCCTTAATATCGCCGCCACCTGATCCGGAGCGCCCATCGGTGCTCGATGCCGCCGAACGTGCGGGCGTACCGCTAGAGGAGTTGATGCCGAAACTCGACCGGTAATGAGAACGCCAGCGGCATTGTGGCGAGTCTTCCGTAGCGCCGCAAAGGGCTGGGGAAAACATAACGGCACGCGGATCGCGGCGTCCTTGGCGTTTTTCTCGGTGTTCTCGCTTGCACCGATCCTGATCCTCATCGTCGCCGCCGTCGGCCTCTTTTTCGGCATGACGCACATCAAGGGCGAGATTCAAGGGCAAGTTGCCCTGCTGATCGGTCACCGCGGCTCCGGTATCGTCGGCACGCTGATGGACGCCTACGCGCGGCATGGATCCGATCGCTTCACGCTGACCGTCGCGGGTGTGCTCGTTATCGTCTACGTCGTGGGCCTCTTCATCCAGGTCCAAAATGCGCTCGACGATATTTGGGAAATTCCGCCGCACGTCAAGGGCGGCTTTTTGAAGGTCGTCGTCTTTCGCGCACACGCGCTGTTGGCGCTGTTGGCGCTGGCCATCATCGCTCTCGGCGCATTCGGCAGTATCGAGCTGATACCGGAGCTCGGGCATGCCGGAATGGCGGTCAACGTCGCCGCGCTCGCCGTCTTTCTGACGGTCATCTACCGCGTGCTGCCGCAGGTGGAGATTCGCTGGAGCAGCGCTGCGATCGGCGGCGTTATCACGACGATTACGCTGGTGCTGGGCGAGGCCGCGCTCTCATTGTATTTCCGGAATCTGCACCCGGGCGCGCCGTTCGGCGCGCTGGAATCGTTCGTCGTCGTGCTGTTGTGGCTGCATTACTCAGCCGTCTTACTCGTGTTCGGTGCAGAATTGACGCGCGCGTTCGAAATGGATCACCCCTCGACGTGGACCTGAGGGTTCCATGAACGTCGGGGCCGGCGAGGTTTAGAATCTCGAAGAAATGGTGAGCGTTTCTGCGAATGATGAAGAGATTGCTCGCTTGCCTCACACTCCTGGCCGTCCTCACGCTGCCGGCGATGGCGCAGAACGCCTCAACGGTTACCATAACCGTGAACGGCACGCCGATTCAGTTCGACCAGCCTCCCGTCGAGCGCGACGGGCGCGTGTACGTCCCGCTGCGCGGCGTCTTCGAGCATCTTGGCGCGTCGGTCGTGTATGACAACGGTCAAATCAATGCAACGCGCGAGTCGACAACCGTACAACTCCGGATCGGCAGCACGACGGCCCTCGTCAACGGGCAACAGCAAACACTCGACACTCCACCGTTCCTAATCGGAGCGCGCACGCTCGTGCCGCTGCGATTCGTCGCGCAATCGCTCGGCGCGGTCGTGAACTACAGCAGCTCTGACCGGACCGTCACGATCACGCAGCCGAATGCGGCGCCCAACATGGTCGTCACGCCGGTGCCGAACGGACCGCCGCCTCCGCCTCCTCCGCCGCCGGCGCCTTCGATCACGCTGGTACGGATCGTGCCCGCGCCCGACACGACCGTCGACGGTACGCGTCCGCAGCTGAGTGCGACGTTCCCACAAGCCGTGCGTCCCGACAGCGTCGTCGTCCGTCTGGACGATCGCACGATCACCTCAGGCAGCTATATCTCGGCACGCGGCTTCGTGTTCAATCCATCGTACGACTTGCCGGCGGGCCGGCATCGTGTTGAGATCGACGGGCGATATGCCGACGGCCGCCGCTTCAGCACCGAATGGACGTTCGCGACGCGCAGCGTTCGGCAACCGAACTATCTGCGCGATCTCTCTCCGCCGAACGGCTCGCAAGCCGGTTTTCGATTCGTCGTTCGCGGCGTTACGCGCCCCGGCTCGCACGTTCATATCGTCGCTACCTCAAACACGTCCGTCGGCTTCCTCTCAGTACGGAGCTCGGACGCAATCGTCGACGTCGTCGCGAACGACGATGGCAGCTTCGCCGGCCGGCTCGTGGTGCCGCAAGAAGGCCAAGTCATCGACGTGCGCATCGACTCCCGCGCGCCTAACGGCACGGAGGCCAGTGCGACGCTACGTCTTCGACCCTAAACCCAACTTCATCGCGAAGTAGGTCCACTCGAACGCATCCGTGCGGGCTCTTTCCGTAGGGTTTGCGCCACTTCCGTGACCGCCCTCGATCACTTCGTAGAAAAGGTACGGCTTGTGCATTGCCTCGAGCTTCGCGGCAAATTTACGTGCGTGCTGCGGACCGACCCGATCGTCCTTGGTCGTCGTCCAGACGAACGGTTCCGGATAGTTGACGTCTGCTCGTAGATTCTGATACGGCGATATTTTTGCAAGAAATGCGCGCTCTGCGGGGACGGAGACGCTGCCGTACTCGGCGACCCATAATGAACCGGCCTCGATTTTTTCGTAGCGCAGCATATCCAGCAGCGGAACCTCGATGTCGACCGCCGTCCACATCTTCGGATGCTGGATGAACTCAACGCCCACGAGCAGTCCGCCGTTCGAGCCTCCCATGATGCCGAGACGCTGCGGAGAGGTAATCTTGCGACTGACCAGGTCCTTCGCCACCGCATAGAAGTCGTCGTAAATGCGTTGCCGGTGCGTTTTGAGGCCGGCCTCGTGCCACGCCGGTCCGAATTCGCCGCCCCCGCGGATATTTGCAAGCACGAAGACGCCGCCGTGCGCGAGCCATAACTTGCCGATGACACCGGAATAGAATGGGGTCATCGAGATATCGAAACCACCGTACGCGTTGATGACGGTGGGATTCGACCCGTCGAGCGGCATGTGCGCGGGATGAACGACGAAGTACGGTATGGCCGTTCCGTCTCTCGACGTCGCCCAGAATTGCTCGACGACGTCGTTCGCGGCGTCGAACTGCGACGGCGATGCCTTTATGACGGCAACGCTGCCGGTGCCCGCGTTCCCGAGATAGAGTTGCGTCGGTCTCAAGAACGTCGTCACGTCGAGGTAGAACGAATCGCTCTTGGACGTGCTGGATGCGCGCTCGATCGAGGAATTGTCGGGAAGATTCAAGATCTGCCGCCGCCAACCGCCCGCTCGCGGGGTATATCGCAGCGCGCGTCCACGAACGTTGTTGTATGTCAGAAGGACGACGGCGCTCTTGGTGATGACGACGTCATCGAGGGTTTCACGCTTCCCGGGCGCATACACGAACTGCGGCCGAAGATGAGTGGGATCGTTTCGGGCTTCTCTGAGACCGATCGCGATTAGGCTCCCCTGCGGATAGCGATGGCTCTGTGCCATCCACGGCTGCCTCAGAATGACGAGTAATTTACCGTCGAAGAGCCCTTGGAGATCGGATTTCGCCGGAAGGTTGAGCAGCTGCAAACCGCGAGGCGTCATCAAATAGTGTTTTGACGTAAAGAACGTCAGGTTGCGGTCGACGATCGTGGCACTGTTGCCCGCGCTATCGATATAGCGAACCGGATCCACGGAAACGTCTGCGCGAGACCCACGGAAGATCTCGACGGCGTCTTCCAACCTCTGCCCACGTCGAAGTCGTTTGACGATGTACGGATATCCCGACGTCGTAACGGCGCCGGGCGACCACTCGCGTGCAACCAGCAGCGTATCGGCGTCAACCCAGCTGATGCGTTGTTTGCCGCGCGGAAGCACGAATCCATCGGTCACGAAACGGTCGGACTTGAGATCGAACTCGCGGACGGTAGCCGCATCTTCGCCGCCATTGGAGAGATAGAGAAGGCAGCGTTGCTCGCGCCGGGGCTCGCAGGACGCGTCGTGCCACACCCAACGCACGTGCTCGCGTTTGGAGATGGCGTCGAGGTCGACAACGGTCGTCCAATGTGGCGCAGCGCTCGCGTAACTCCGCACCGTCGTTCGCCGCCAGATGCCTTGTGCGTGCGATGCATCTTGCCAAAAGTTGTAGATGCTGCCATTGCGCTGAGATGGGAACGGAATGCGCCTCTTGTCTCGAAGTACGGAAAGGGCATCGCCATAAAAGCGCGCGTAATGGGGATCGCGCTCGAAGACGGCGACCGTTCTCGCGTTTTGCTTGCGAACCCACGCCATCGCCCGGGCTCCATCTTTGTCTTCGAGCCAGAGAAACGGATCGGCGCTTGCGCCTGCCGTTTGCGGCAGCGCCTTTGCGCCGGCCCCCGATAATGCAAACAGAAGCAAGACGAGAACGCGTACGAAAGAGCGCATGGTTGAAGGTATGCCGCGGCCCTCCGAAATTCCGGCACCACCTCGTCGGGACGGCCGCCGGGAAAGGCAGAGGAATCGCGTGTGCAGGCATACATAGAAGACCGGCACACGTGAAAGGATCGCCATGATACAAACGAGCGAGCTTACGCTGCTGCAGCGAACGTCACTTCCGGGGATTTCTATGTGGTCGCGCTGGCAGCCTGACAGAGCGCTGTTCTTCAATTCATTCTTCGTGAAGGGCGACGAGAACGTCCTCATCGATCCGCTTGCGCTTGAAGAAACCGATGCGCAGAGCATCGAGGGAGAAGGCGGCGTCGCGTGGATCGTGATCACGACGCGCGATCACGAACGCGAGGCCGCTGCGCTTGCGAAGCGCTTTGGCGCGAAGGTGGCGGCGCCCGAGCTCGACATTCCGGAGATGAAAGTGAATATCGACCGCACGCTGCGCGAAGGCGATGTGCTTGGTCGTCTCGCCGTCGTTCAGCTCGCGGGCATGAAGTCGCCGGGTGAGTTCGGATTGTACTGTGCGGATTGCGAGACCGCTATTGTCGGCGACGCCCTGTGGGGCGATCCGCCCGGTTCGCTGCGCATGGTGCCCGACCCGAAGCTCGGCGATCCCGGCAAAGCGGCCCTGAGTTTGCGCCGTTTGTGGGCGCTTCGTCCGAAGAACCTGCTTGTGGGCGACGGCCATTGCATTTACGGAAATGCAACGCAAGTTATCGGCGATTATCTTGCGACGCGAAAAGACGTCCTGATCTACAAAATCAACCTCGACGAGCTTCCCACGTGGAGCACGCGCAAGGGGCCCGGAAGCTTCGAGCGCCGCGGCGCCGAAATCGGGTTTTTGATTGGCGCTGAAAAGTTGGGTTATCAGCTCTTCGAGATCGATCCCGGGAAAATGGCGACGCCACTGCACGGTCATACGCAAGAAGAAGAGCTATACATAGTCTTCGACGGCACGGGAACGATCCGTTTCTCGTTCGGCGAGTATCCGATTCGCAAGGGCGATTTCATTGCATTGCCCGTCGGCGAACGCGGCGCGCATCAGCTCAAGAACACCGGAAGCGGGAAGCTCGTCGTCCTCGCCCTCGCAAATGAGGTCGTCGCGGACTGCGCGTTCTATCCCGATTCCGATAAGCTGATGTTTGCGCGCAAATTCATGCCGCGCATGGTGAGCGGAAACGGCGGTACGGATCTCGATTACTGGGCCGGCGAAAAAGGTTGACCACGCTCGACGCGCGACCGGCTCCGCGGCCGTCGCGCGTTACACTCGAAGGCGCGTATACGAAACTCGTGCCGCTCGATTCCAGTCGACATGCGAAGGATCTCTATGCTCCGACCCACGCAGCGGGCAGCGAGGCGCTTTGGCGTTATCTCTTCGATGGGCCATTTGCATCGGAAGAAGAGTTCCGCTCCGCGCTCGACCGCAAGGCTGCAAGCGAAGACCCGTTCTTTTTCGCGATTACGGATCCGGCCTCGGGACGAGCGTTAGGCTACGCATCGTACCTGCGCATCGAGCCGGCGCACCGCTGCATCGAGGTGGGCTCGATCTTGTATTCGCCCGAATTGCAACGAACGCGCGCGGCAACGGAGGCAATGTACTTGATGGCGCGCCACGCCTTTGAGGATCTCGGCTATCGCCGTTACGAGTGGAAGTGCGATTCCCTCAACCTCCCGTCGATGCGCGCGGCATTGCGACTGGGATTCACGTCCGAGGGACTATTTCGGCAGCACATGATCGTCAAAGGCCGAAGCCGCGACACGGCCTGGTTTTCGATCATCGACGGCGAGTGGCCACAACGAAAAGCAGCTTTTGAACGGTGGCTGGCGCCGCAAAACTTCGACGCTAACGGACGACAGCGAACGAGCCTCAGCGACCGTTCTGACTAGATGCTTGCAATGTCGGCCGCGATCCGGGACCTCGATGATTTTCTCGAGGCGCCTCCAAATGTAATCGAACCACGCCATTACCGTGCGTGTCTTTTGGCGTTACTCGGCCGAAAAGATCAGGCACAGGCCGCGTTCATGGAACTCCTCGGTTACGATGCCCAGCATTTCGGCATCCTGAACGACTTTGCGACGTTCCTTTTTTCGAGCGGCAACAAGAAAGCGGCGATGCTCGTCCTCACCGAAGCGGTGAAATGGCATCC
>JBOHTT010000032.1:0-3071 GCA_050733775.1 Vulcanimicrobiaceae bacterium | reverse complement strand
ATTTTGACGCCGTTGACGTGACCAATCTCAGCGGCGCCAATTTACGCCGTTTTCGTCAGCAAGCCCAAATCGTTTTTCAAGACTCGAGCTCGGCTCTGAATCCACGCAAGACGATAATCCGTGCCCTTTCTGAGCCGCTGGCTCTGCGGGGAGTTTCGAAAGAACAGCGGACGTTGGAAGCCGAAGCGCTCGTGAAGTCGGTTGGCCTTACGACCGACGTGCTGAGCCGGTTCCCGCACCAGCTATCCGGTGGTCAACGCCAGCGCATCGGCATTGCCAGAGCTCTCGCAATGAAACCGCAATTCATTCTTGCCGACGAGCCGGTTTCTGCGCTCGATGTCTCGCTGCAAGCGCACGTCATGGCGTTGCTGATGGATCTCCGCCGTGACTTCAACTTGACGATGGTCGTCATAAGCCACGACGTTTCGTTAGTTGGTGCAATCTCTGATCAAATTGCCGTGATGTATGCGGGCCGTCTTGTTGAGATCGGAAAACCGAGAGACGTATTGCGTGAGGCGCGTCATCCGTACACGCAGATGCTGTTGGAGTCTATTCCCGCAGGCCTAGCGGGACGGAGCCGGATACGCCAGCGCCAGCCGTCCCTTCGGGTAGATCGGCACGCGGCGACGGGATGCCCATTTGCGAAGCGCTGCGCACATGTCATGCCCACCTGTCTTGAGACGGAACCTCATCTCCGGCCGATTTCGATAAACCATCAAGTAGCGTGCCATCTTACATCTGAAAGGAACGAACAGAATGTGGCCCTTTAGATCTCTCCTCTTCGTGCCGTCGCATAAGCCGGACTGGGTGCGCAAAGTCCCCCGCACCCAGCCCGATGCCGTCATTCTCGATCTCGAAGATGCAGTGCCGGCGGAGTTGAAGTGCCAGGCGGGCGAACTCGTTCCTGAGTCGGCTGCATTCTTGATGGGTGCCGGGATCGGCGCGTTTGTCCGCATCAACGCAATTGACATCGGAGGCGTCGACGATGTGGGACGCATCGTGTCTCGTGGGCTGACCGGAATCGTCCTTCCGAAAGCCGACTCGCCGCAGCAGATTCGCGAACTAGACCGCCTCTTAAGTTTCCACGAAGGGCGCGTTGGGCTTCCTCACGGCGATATCGCGATCGTTCCGCTCCCGGAAACGGCAAACGGTCTGTATGCGGGCCGTGATCTCGCCTCTGCAAGCCCGAGAGTAAAGGGCCTTTTCGGCGCAATGCTCGGCAGCGGCATCGGAGGCGACACCGCCTGGGCCGCGGGCTTCAAGCCGACGGAAGAAGGATTCGAACAACTATATCTTGGGTCGAAACTGGCACTTGAAAGCCGCGCCGGCGGCGCTCCGTACCCGATTTCTGTCGTGAATGGAATGAAGGTCGATGACCTTGCAACGGTACGCGTTCTTACGAAACGCGTGAGAGCGCTGGGATACACTGGCGTTGCGATCATCCACCCGTCACACGTCGCGATCGTTCATGAGGTTTACACGCCCTCGGCGGAGGAAGTCGACTACTGCCAAGCGTTGATCTCCACTCTTGAGAGCGCCGAAGCCTCTGGCGATGGCGCTGTCCGCTATCAGGGACAAATGATCGATCACGCGATTGTTGTACACGCACAAGAAGTCCTTCATGAAGCCCACCGACGGTCGAGAAGGACGCCAGCGCACGCCTAACGTCTTGTGAGGGAGCCGCCCCGCGGCCATTTGAAGCCTGTTTAGGGTACAAAACGGGGGCACAACTTAGCGGTGAGCCGTGAGCGGCGAGTTTGGTCGCTGTGGTTCGACTCCGCGACGCTTCGCGTCGCTCCGCTCACCATGACAGGCGAGGGGGTCGCCGCCCTCGACGGGCCGTAGTATAATGCTCCCTTAGGGGCGCGTAGCTCAGGGGGAGAGCGCCACATTGACACTGGCGTTCTTTCGAAAGCGTCGCCCGCACGAAATGGAAAGAGCCTCGCGAAATCGAGGCTTTTTCTTTGCGCATAATAGGCATAATGAGCATAGTGCGCACTATAGGCGCTCATTCGAGGGTACAGATCGGGGTACGTTTTCGCGGTCTCAATGTGGCGCCCTAAGACTCGGGTATCGCGTAGTGAATGATCCCTTATGCTACGATGGGTCGACCGAGGCTTTAGCGTCCTTTGACAACTAGGTCGCGCTCGGCGCTGGCGAGGACGCGGGAACGACGACTGGAATTTGCTGCGCCGTCCACTCAATGGAGCATCGTTAGGGGCCGCCCACCCGCTACCGTCCGCGTAAGTGACACTACTAACCCAAACGCCTTGGGCACCCGCAAACGCGCAGCCAAAGCCGACGTATGGTGGCCAACGATCACTTGGTCGCTGATAAAAAGCGCAAGATGATAGCGTTCGTCGCTGCACTTCCGCGCGCAGCACTAACGCTATCACTCTTAATCGAACATTGAGAACTCTTTCCGCCAGAAGTCATCCAAGGATTTCTCTACATCTGCGCGCACTTGACGCGGTCTTGAACCCTCGCGAAGGCAAGCAACAACAGCGTCGGTCGCGCACAACGCAAAGGATGCTGCAACAACGTCCATCTCGTAGGCCCCTTGATAACTTGGCGTCGGCAACATGTTTGGATGCTGTTCGCCGATGATGGTGTATCCAAACGACACATTCGATATGGAGTACACGTCGTATTTTCGGTGCATGTAGCTTGCTAGCGCGTAGATGGAGCCTAGAGTTCGGAATAAGTCATATAACTGGTGCGCCCCATGTGCCGCGAAACGGACCACGACCTGGCCCATCGTCGTTATGTGAATCGCGTTGATTCCAGTCCCGAACGATCGCTGCGTAAAGGATTCCGCATCTGAGAAAATGACGCCCTCCGATACGGGTAGGGCGCGAAATGAATTGCAGCTGGGCAGGCGTCGAACAACGTGAGCCAGTTCGTCATCGTCACGTTCATCGAACACATCGACGGAGGATGTTTGCTGGGCGGGGCTCGACGAGGCACCGTAGTGAGTTTCAGTCAGTGCATTCGCATATTGGCCAAAAGCTATTCGCGATATCGCCTGGTTAGTTATGGTCCGAGGTCTCTTTGGCGCCGAAGGTGGGGGG
>JBOHTT010000031.1:0-5473 GCA_050733775.1 Vulcanimicrobiaceae bacterium | reverse complement strand
CGCTTGGCGTCCGCAGGCGATTTATGCAAGCCCGCTATCGCGCACGATCGTGACCGCGAAGAGCATCGCAACCCATTTCGATTTGGAAGTCGTGCCGGAACCCGATTTGATCGACATCGATTATGGCGCGTGGCACGGTCTTACCGTCGATGAGGCCCGTAAAGATTGGCCGGAAGATATCGATCTGTGGTGCCACGCTCCACAGCTCGCGCAGATACCGAACGGTGAAACGCTTTCGGCAGTTCTGACCCGCGTCGGGAACGCGCTGTCGCGAATCACCCGTCGTCATCGGAACGAGCTCGTCGTCCTCGTCGCGCACGAAAGCGTAAACCGCGTTGCCTTGCTGCACGCACTCGATCTCCCGTTGTCGCACTATTGGACGCTGGGTCAGAGTCCGTGCTGTATCAACGAGCTCGAGTTTCTCGGCGATCGCTTTCTCCTTCACCGGATGAACGATACTGCGCACTTGACGTGAGAAAAATTTGCCGGTACAAGTCGGCGCCGTAGCTCGTTTCCAGCGGTTCCGCTTCCACCAGTTTATAGGTGCGGCGGCCGTCATCGAGACGCTCAGCACGCAGAAATTTGGGGCAACCGATTCTTTGCTCGAACAACGTCTGTGAAAAATCGGTGAGGTGGGTGACGAAAAAGACCTTTATACGCTTTTCGAGCAGCGCAGACACGATTTGGCGCGCGATTTCGGAACCTTCGCGGTCGTTCGTCGCGGCGAAAGACTCGTTGAAGAGCATGAGTGCATTCGGTTTGATGCGATCCGCAATATCGCTGATGCGCGTGAGCTCTTCATCGAACTTGCCGCTCTCCATGGTGCGGTCTTCCTCGCGTTTGAAATGCGTGAAGACGGCGCTGCTAACGTTTGCTGTGAACGACTCGGCGCCGACGAACATGCCGCACTGAGTCATCAGCTGTGCGAGGCCGATGCTTCGCAAAAAGACGGATTTGCCGCCGCGATTCGCGCCGGTGATGACCGCGACGTCATTTCCGCGTGCGTCGAGCTCGTTGCCGACGACGTCTTGCGAAATGGTGAGCGCGAGCGCGACGTCGTACAGCTCGCGAAATGCATGCACGCGCTCCTCGATGGGGATGGGCTCCGGAAAGCAGGCCGGTCTTCCTCTGGCCGAAAGGTCCGCGTGCAAATTGAGGCACCCGACGTAGAACCCGAGCTCGGCACGCAGCAATCGCAAGAAGCTCAGGATGTGATCCGCCGATTGTGCGGCCGCATTGGCAACGAGATTGACGCCCCGATCGCGGAGCGTGGACAAGGCACGAGCTCCCGCGTCGTCGCGTGGATGAAGCTGGTACGTGTACTCTTCAGGGCCCGGGACGAAGAGGCGCTCGAGCCAGTGGCGTGGCGAGCCTTTGGGACGGCGTAAGACGTAGTCGATGCCTTTGTTGCCGTCGGCAAGCTGCGCGCTGATGAGCACGCCGTCGCGGAACTTCAGCTGCCGGAGATGCGCTTCGACTTCCAAGAAATATGGGTCGGATAGCTCGTCGCGAAGCATCGCAAAAAGCGAACGAAGTCCATCGGATGCAAAGCGATTGCCGTACTGATCGGCATATCCGCGCAGCTTGCGCAGCATGTCGACGAAGAATTCCAGCATGCCGACCCCGCCCCACAGCGTCGAACTGGCACTGCGTCCCAACCAGAAATGCCGCCGGTAACCTTCACTTGCTTCGACGACCATATCGTAGATCGCGCGAACGATCTCTTGGTGCGACAGGCAGTCGCGCAGTATGGCTTGCCGATAGCGAAGCGTTTCCTGGTCCGTCTCGCTCGAGAGAACGGCCTTTCCGGCGATCTCATAAAGGTACTTGTCGCCTCGGCTCATCGCAGAAAAGAGCACGCCAAGTTCCAGATCCTGAGTGAGAGCCTGCGCGTTCCACGGCAGCGGCCGCTCGACGTCGAAGTCTCGGTTCCGGAAGAAAAGATGCGCCTTCACAAGATACGCTCTCGAAGCGCGCGGTAGGTAACGCGATGCTTTTCCGCGATCGCATGCGCGTACGCCAATCCGTCCGCCGGGCGCCGCACGATCTCGAAGGTTCGCTCGGCAAGATTGTCGGGATTGACGGTGCTGACCATGCTCACAGTCTTCTCGTCGAACGAGGCGATCTCGTCGATGAACGTGACCCACACACCGAGTACGTCCCTTTCGAGCAACCGCTCCACGATCTGCGCACTTAGGAAGATCGCATCTCGTACGGCCGTGGAGTTAAAGATTTCGTTGAGCACTACGACGCTCGATCCGGTCGAGCTATCGATAATGTCGCGCAGCCTGTGAAGATCGTCTTCGAGCTTTCCACGCAGATTCTCGATACTTTCTTCTCGCTCGAATTGCGTGAAGATGCGATCGAACAGATAGAGGCGGGCCTCGCTGCCCGGAACGAGACAGCCGAGGGCGGTGAGGAAATGCATCTGCCCAAAGGCGCGCGCGAACGTGGACTTTCCGCCTTGGTTGGGTCCGCTCACGACGAGTATACGCTCCGGTCCTGCAAGGAAGAAATCGTTCGTGACGACCGGCGTTGCGCGTTCGCGCAACTTATGGGCGAGCGCGACGTCGAAGCCTTCCCGGCTGCGGATCGCTTTTGCGGGTCCCTCGGCGAGCTCGGGATAACAGAACCGAAGGCCGGTGGCTCGAAGCGGAGCAATGTAATCGAGGTACGCGAGATAGAACTGCACTTCACGATCGAATCGTGATATCGCAGGGTCGAGATAGTCGCGATTGCGCCGGCAGAATTCGTCGAGGTCAGCGAATTCGGTGGGAAAAAGCTGCGCGACGAAAGTTAGCACTTGCTGTTCGATGTGGTTCATTTCCGGAAATACGCTGGAAAACCGAACGCGATAGTCCTTCGCGTCGCTCTGCTTGAACTTCGCAAACGTCGCATCCACCTCTGCGCTATAATCCGGCTCCTCGTCGTACCGGCGCACGGTGAACGCACCTTCCCGAATCAGGATCGCGTAGCGTATTTCCGTCAAACCCTTCTGGATTTGCGCCATCTCGTCGCCGAGAGCGCGGAATCTCTCGGACGCGACGTACTGGACGAGATAATCTCTCAGCGCCTTTATCCCTTGCGAACGCGCGCTCGTCGCCGTCACATCATCGGATAAACGGCGCACCGCCACGCAATACATCCCGACGGCTTCCAAGAACCAGGCGTTGCGCTCGTGGAGGTGGCGAATCTTAGAGGCTTGCACCAAGTGCGCACGCATCTCGGCGAGTCGTCGCCCGAAGACGCGCACCCGTTCTAGAAGCTGCGCATCTTCGAAGTCCTTAAAGACCTCGTGGCGATAGCGGATTGTCGTCGCGTCGTGCAGCGCGGAAAAGAAGAACGGACGAAGCTCATAATCGTCTTTCTCTTCGACAATCCCATCGACGATCTGATCGAGGTTGAGATCGACGAAAAATTCGGGAACATCATGGCGGTCGGGCTGCATTTCAGCAGTTGGAAAGAGTATGCTGAAGGTCAACCTGCGATGCTCCGCGTGCGTGAGGTGCGCGCGCGAGCACGTGCCGTGCTGGCAATGACCCGCCGGATGACCCTGCCCCGTGCAGCATTCACGGCGAGGCAAAGTGATTCGCGCAGCGCTCTGCAGAGCGCCGATAGCCACGCGTCTACGTGTGCCCTCTCACGAGCGGCGAGCGGCTGCAGCACCGGTGCTTCCAACTCGACGTGTGGGAGTGCGATGCGCCGCGGCGGCGCGAGCAGGTGTGCCTCACTTTGCCAAACGGCTTCAGCGTAATTGCGAAACCGCGCACGAAATCGAATGTTCGCACTGTCGTGCAATCTGCGGACGCTGGCCACTACGATCGCTTCCGTCGCGACTGTTAGATCCTCGTGCGGCGCTCGCAGCGCGTCGTGCAGCTGTTGCCGCGCGATCGTCATAGTCGCGGCGAATAGCAGCTCCATCGATGCTAAATCTGCGGCGCAACCTTCCTCAAGACGGTGGCGCGCTTCGCGTTCGTTCTGGCGGGCGAGGGTCACGCGGGGATCGTCGACCATACGGCTCTCCATGTGGTAGGAGCCATCAGTCGCTCAGCCGCGACGTCTACGGCGAGCCCCATCGCCGGTATGCGAGGAGTTTACCGCGTCTTGGTGACCGTGGGCAAGCGGTGGTGCGTCCAATCGGCAAGGGACCCTTCGTACACGGCAACGTTCGTAAAGCCTGATGCACGCAAAGCAATGTAGGCACCGGCCGCACTGACGCCGTTCGAACAAAACGTGATCGTCCGGCGATGAGGGTCGAGGCCGCCCGTCAACTCGCGCAGCCGCTCGCGGTCTGCAAGCCTGCCTCCGCTCATCTCATCGAAGAGCAGCGAACACGACAGACGACTGGCGCCGGGAATATCGCTGGTGCGCATGGCGTACGCGCCGTCTCCCAGCACGGAAAGCAGCTGCGCATCGCTGCGTCCTTCCGCAATGTCGAGAACTTCGTCGCGCGTCGCGCGGAGTTGCGGCCGAACGCGCGTCGTGAAGTCTTGCACGTCGCGCAGAGGAATTTCGGTTTCGCGCCGCAGCCCGGCTGCCATCCACGCCTCGATTCCTCCGCTCAAGATCGTGGCGGCGTCATGACCGTAGTACTGCAACATCCAGACGAGGCGCGCCGCATATGGAAAGTCGCCCCCGTCATATGCGATGACGGTCGTGTCGTCGCCGATTCCGGCGTTTCTCATTGCGTCCACAAAACGGTCCGGCGGTGCGACGTGTGCCGCATACGGCGTCTGTGCGTCGCGGAGATCCGTAATGTAGTCCAGGTGAATCGCTCCGGGAATGTGGCCCATCAGGTACTGCTCGCGCCCGAACGACGCGTAGTACATCGTCAGCGGCATGCTGCGCGTATCGACGATTGCGATCGCCGGATCTTGAAGGTACTCGGCAAGCCACTCGACCTCGACGAATGGGTCCATTGCGCCGCCGCCGTTCGCTGAAGGCGCACCTCGGTCCCGGTCGAACGAATGCGGACGGCGATGGGGCTCGCCGGGACTGCCGTAAGGCTGATGGCTCCTGGCTTGAGTGCGGGAGAATCCATGCGGGTCCTTATGATCGCCGACGTCCATGCTAACTTGGCCGCGCTGCGCGCGTTGCCGCCGGCAGATGCAGTCGTCTGCGCCGGAGACATCGTCGGCTTGGGTCCCGATGCCGGAGGAGTCATCGACGAGCTGATTCGCCTCGGCGCGTCGTGCATACGCGGCGATGAAGACGACGCCGTCGCAAAAGAAGCCGCACATCCGGTGCCGGCACAGATCGCACATGCCGCTCGAGAACTGCGCGAGCGGACGCGTGCAGCTTTGTCAAAAGCGCAGCTGCGTTGGCTGCAGAAGCTCCCTCCGGAGCTGGAGCTCACACTCGGTGGAATTCGCATCGGGGTGACGCATGCATATCCCGGCGACTATACGCGCTATATCAGGCCTACGGAAGAAGAGATATCGCGCATCTCGCGAGCGTTTCCGCACTGTGAGAT
>JBOHTT010000030.1:0-7092 GCA_050733775.1 Vulcanimicrobiaceae bacterium | reverse complement strand
ACGCACGACGGTCCCCAGCTTACCTTTTCGGACGTAAACCGATCCACGAATCGAATCGCCTGGGGATTATTGCAACGCGGAGTTCGCAAAGGTCAGCGCATCGCGATCCTGATGAAAAACTCGCTGGCGCACGTTTATGTATGGTTGGCGTGTGCAAAAATTGGTGCGGTCGACGTGCCGATTAATGTGTCCTACAAAGGCGAGTTTCTCAAACATCAGCTCAATCAGTGCCGCGCATCGATCCTCGTCGCCGACACCGACGTATTGGACTCCGTGTCTGCGATTGCGCCAGACTTGTCGTGGCTTCAAACGGTGATCGTCTACGGTGACGAACCAAATCGAGAGTTATCCTGCCAGCTCGGTGGACGATTCGAGCTGCATCGATATGAAAAGTTGGACGCACATCGCGAAGGCAATCCTGGAGTAGAGGTTGCACCCTGGGAACCGGCGAGCGTCATGTTTACATCCGGGACGACCGGTCTTTCGAAGGGCGCGATACTTTCGCACGCGCACCTGTATTTTTTTTCCGAGCAGACGCTGCAGCTTCATGAGCTTGGACCCGACGACGTTTACCTCAATCCGTTTCCTCTTTTTCATGGTAGCGGTCGCGTTCACGGCGTCTATCCGTCGCTGATAGCGGGCTGCCGCTGCGTCCTCTATGAAAAGTTCAGCGCACGACAATTTCTTGATCGTGCGTACGGCAGCGGTGGGACCGTGTCAAATCTTTTGGGCGGCATGATCCCGCTGCTCTCCGACCTTCCGCCGACATCGCGTGACCGAGGACATTCGCTTCGATCGATTCTGGCGACGCCGGTTCCATATTCGATCGTTGATGGGTTCAAGGAGCGATATGAAATCGCGGACGTCCTCGAAGTCATCGGTATGACGGAAACGTGCTGGCCGATCATTACGCCGCGCAACTCCCGCCCCCCGAAGGGTGCCGCCGGTTTGCTCGCGGCAGAATGGTATGAGACCAAGATTGCCGATCCTGAAACGGATGAAGAGGTCGCCGTAGGACAAGTTGGTGAGCTTCTGGTCAGGAACCGAATTCCGTGGACGATCTCATTGGGTTATGAGAACATGCCCGATCAGACGGTTGAGACATGGAGGAATCTCTGGTTTCATACTGGTGATGCCGTAAAGCGCGACGCAGACGGTTGGTATTACTTTGTCGACCGCATCAAAGATTCGATACGCCGCCGTGGGGAGAGCGTTTCGAGCTTTGAAGTCGAGCGCCAGCTCTTGGCGCATCCCCAGATTGCAGATGCCGCCGTCGTTGCAGTCCGACCGGACGCGGCGATCAACGACGATGAGATCAAGGCTTACATCATCCCAAGCGCGGAAGCCGATCTCGATCTGTCCGTACTGGTTAAGTGGTGCGAGAGCCGCTTACCGCATTTCGCCGTGCCGCGCTACTACGAATTTGTAACCGAACTACCCAAAACCCCCACCGGAAAAGTCCGTAAGGCTGTCCTGCGCGAGAAGGGTCTGAACGGTAAGACTTGGGATCGTTTGTCAGCAGGCGTCCTGTTATCACGCGAAAGCGCATCCCGCTCTTAAATGAGGAAAGACATGAGCATCGATTTTCAGCCGATATCATCTCTCTGCGGCGTCGAGGTTCGCGGGTTGGATCCGCGTCAGCCAGTGACGAACACTACCAGAGATCTGGTCACCAACGCATTCAACGAATACCACCTCGTCTTGATTCGTGGATACGAATTGACGGAAGATCAACAGGTCAGCTTCACGCAAATCCTCGGCCCTCTAACGAATCAGGGTGACACGATGTCGGGTCGGCGCAGCATGTTTATCTCCAACGCGCATGCAGACGGCGCACTGCCGGACGGTGAAATTTTTTTCCATAACGACCACGCGTTTTTTGAGTTCCCGAAAAAGGCGATCGGGCTTCATGCGCTTGCGGCGCCGTCAAAAGGCGGCGAAACGCTATTCGGTAACATTGCGCGCGCCTACGCAAACTTGCCAGATGCATTGAAGCAGCGAATCGCCGACCTTAAGGCACTTCATGTAAAGGATTATGGCGTCAATCGGGGGGACGTTCAGGCACGCGATCTTCCGCCGAATCCGAGTGTCCCCCAAGCAGTGCATCCTGTCGTAAAAATGCATCCTATCACAAAAGAACCTTTACTTTTTGTTAGCAGGCTTCTTACGCATAGTATCGTTGGCATACCGGAGCGAGAAAGCGAGGCACTTCTCGATGAGCTGCTGCCGTACACCGAAGATCCCGCGACCCAGTATGCTCACCAGTGGAAAGTCGGCGACTATATCGTGTGGGACAACCTCTACTTGCAACACGCCCGTACCGTCTTTGACCCTTCCGAGAAACGAGTGCTACGCCACGTTCCGATTAGCGGAGGGGACGTGAAGGAGCCGGCACTCGTGTGAGCTGCTCGATCGTCGGTTGGGCGCACACGCGTTTTGGGAAGCTGCTTGAGGATGACATTGAGTCCTTAATCGGCCGCGTCGCCACTGCGGCGGTCGCCGATGCTGGTCTCACTCCTCGCGACATCGACGCGATCTACCTTGGCGTAATGAATAACGGGTTCTCACGCCAAGACTTCATGGCCGGAATGGTATCGCAGGCAGATCCCGCATTCCGATTCACTCCAGCAACGCGCGTGGAAAACGCCTGTGCGACCGGCTCTGCGGCCATCCATTCAGGCCTCTCTTTCATCGGTGCCGGAAGAGGCCGTTTCGTTCTGGTCATTGGCGCCGAAAAGATGACTGCAACGCCTCTGAATGAGGTTTCCGACATTCTATTGGGCGCATCGTACCGCAAAGAGGAGGATTGCGTCGACGGCGGTTTCGCCGGCATCTTCGGCCGGATCGCCGAAGCATATTTCGCGAAGTATGGAGACTGCTCGGACGCGCTCGCAAAGATTGCGGCAAAAAATCATCGCAACGCGGTAGACAATCCGTTTGCTCACATGCGAAAGGATCTGGGTTACGATTTTTGCCGTACGGTTTCTGACGACAATCCGTATGTCGCCGGACTTCTTCGCCGGACCGATTGTTCGCTAGTGTCAGACGGAGCAGCAGCCGTTGTCCTTACTGATGAGAAAACAGCCTCGGCCATGCCACGCGCGGTACGCTTTCGCGCTGCCGTACAGGTGAACGACTATCTTCCGCTTAGCAAACGCAGCATGACTGCTTTTGAGGGTGCTGCTGGTGCGTGGGGAAAAGCGTTGCAGTCAAGCTCCCTCAGACTTGACGACCTAAGTTTCGTCGAGACGCACGATTGCTTCACGATTGCCGAGCTCATGGAATATGAGGCGATGGGTTTGACGCCTGAAGGCAAAGGCACCACCGCGATAGAGGAAGGCTGGACCGAGAGAAGTGGCCGGTTGCCGGTCAATCGGTCAGGCGGTCTCAAAGCCAAAGGTCACCCTATTGGCGCAACCGGAGTGTCAATGCATGCCATAGCTGCGATGCAGCTTTTGGGCGAGGCGGGTGCCATGCAGCTCCCCAACGTGAAGCTAGGCGGTGTCTTTAATATGGGAGGCGCTGCCGTCGCCAATTACGTGTCGATTCTCGAGCGTCAACGATGAGTTCGTCCATTCACGTTACGCCCGTCAGTCGCAAAGTCATGAATCTCGCTCATTTCCTGCGGCAAGCGAGCCGCCGGTATCCGAACGAGGTCGGACTAGCATGGGGATCGAGAACGTGGACCTGGCGCGAACTCGATCGGCGTGTCGATGCCATCGCAGCTGCGTTCACCCTGAGGGGCGTTAGCAAGGGTGACCGCGTTCTCGTTCAATCAAAGAATTGCAACGAACTGTTTGAGTCGATGTTCGCGTGCTTCCGGCTCGGTGCGGTTTGGGTTCCAACGAACTTCCGGCAGGTGCCCGAGGAGGTCGCGTATCTGGCGGAAGCGAGCGGCGCAAGTCTCATGATTTGCCAAGCCGCCTTTCCGGAACACGCAGCCGAAGTCGCAGCCGTTCCCGGCGTGAAGTCTCTCATAAGCATCGGCGAAGCGGCTTTTGGTGAAAGCTACGAAAGACTCGTTCAAAAGCACTACGATGCTGCGTTTTCCGACGCGCCGGTCGAACACGATGATCCGTGTTGGTTCTTTTTTACCTCGGGGACAACCGGACGGCCAAAGGCTGCGGTGTTGACGCACGGACAAATGGGATTCGTCATCACAAATCATCTCTGCGACCTCATGCCCGGCACGACGGCCAGCGACGCTTCGCTCGTGGTTGCCCCGCTTTCGCATGGCGCCGGGATCCATCAAATCGCGCAGGTCGCACAAGCGAGCAAAACCGTGCTGTTGGCGAACGACCGCTTCGATGCCGAAGAAGCATGGTCACTCGTCGAGCGATGGCGCGTGACGAATATGTTCACAGTACCGACGATCCTGAAGATGTTGACGGAACATCCGTCCGTCGATCGCTACGACCATTCCTCGCTGCGGTACGTCATCTATGCCGGCGCCCCGATGTATCGTGAAGATCAAAAACATGCGCTTAGGAAGCTAGGGAAAGTACTCGTTCAGTACTTCGGCCTCGGCGAGGTCACGGGTAACATCACGGTGCTGCCGCCGTACCTGCACGAGATCGAGGACAACGACGAAATTCGCATTGGTACTTGCGGCTACGAACGTGTCGCTATGCAGATTTCAATTCAGGACGAGCACGGCAACGAGCTCCCGCCATACGAAACTGGCGAAATTTGCGTCTGCGGTCTAGCGGTATTTGCCGGCTATTTTAACAATCCCGAGGCAAACGAGAAGGCTTTCCGAGACGGTTGGTTCAGAACGGGAGACCTAGGCCATGTCGACGAGCAAGGCTTTTTGTTCATCACCGGTCGCGCATCCGATATGTACATCAGCGGCGGATCGAACATCTATCCGCGCGAAATTGAAGAGAAGATTCTTGCGCACCCGTCCGTAGCCGAAGTTGCTATAGTCAGCGTCCCAGACGACACGTGGGGAGAATCGGGCATTGCGGTCGTTGTGCTTCGCGACGGGCTCTCGACAGATGAACCGGAATTGCTTCACTGGCTCGAGGGGAAGATCGCGAAGTATAAGGTTCCCAAGCGAATTATCTTTTGGGATTCCTTGCCGAAGTCCGGCTATGGGAAGATAACGAAGAAAACGATAAAAGAAGAGTTGTTTACGCGAGGATGCCTCCGGCTAGCCGAAGCGGCGTCGACCACGACCTAGACATGCGAGGTATATCCGGTAAAGTCTGCGTCGTTACCGGTGGCTTATCGGGAATCGGAAAAGCTATCGCGGAACGGTTTGTCGAGGAAGGCGCCCAGGTCGTAGCAGCAGACATCGGCACCGATATTAAGCAGCTGCGCAACGAGCAACCGTCCCCATTTCAGGTCGACGTAACGGATCCGGAAAGCGTCGATATCCTGGTTCGTCACGTACTGGAGCGCTATCGCAGGTTGGATTTCTTGATTAATTCTGCCGGCATCGCGGAGGAAAAGCCGTTTCTTGAGACCGGCCTAGATTCATTCGACCGCATCGTTGCGGTCAATCTTCGTGGAGCGTTCATGCGTAAGCCAAGCCTGCGTGAAGGGGATGCTAGAAGTAGGAGGGTGCATCGTCAATATTTCCAGTGTTTCGGGTGTGGTCGGCAATCTCGGTCGCTCATCCTACGGCGCTTCAAAAGGCGGGCTGATTACGCTTAGCCGGGTTATGGCAGTCGATCTCGCTTCACGAGGTATTCGCGTCAACGTTATTGCTCCGGGCCCAATTGACACGCCGTTGTCCATCCGGGTTCATAATGCCCAAACGCGCGCAAAATGGATCCAGAGTGTTCCTATGCGCCGCTATGGCGCACCGGAAGAAGTTGCGGGTGCAGCTACTTTTTTATGTTCCGACGATGCGACGTATATTACCGGGCATGTGCTGGCAGTTGACGGTGGCTTCCTAGCCGCCGGTCTTACGGTGGATCCGGTTTAATTTTTGGGACACAGCCTTAGCCAAGGCTTCTTTGCGCTACACGAAGGCTCGCGTGAGAAGTCCCAGCAGTGTTTGCCAATGCCGTTCGGCAATTGCTTCGGTGTACGCCCGCTCGTCGCGCGGCACGAACCCATGCTTTGCGGGATACGTTTCGACGGTGTGATCTACTCCCGCTTGTGTGAGTGCTGCTTCGAGACGTTGTTTCATGTCGTCAGGAAACACGGGATCTTCGATAGCGCCTGCGACATAGACGTGCGCCTTAATCTTTGTCGCAAGGATATGTGGGCTATCCGGCTTGTCGTCTGCTAGGTTACCGCCGTGATAGGATGCACTCGCGATGATGCGGTCCGGGAAAGTGCCCGTAGCTACCAGTGACATGCGGCCGCCCATGCAGTAGCCCGTTGTGGCGACAGGCCCTTTCTTTACGTCGGGATGCGCCGCGAGATAGTCCAAGAAGAATTTGGTATCGGACATAACTCCTTCGGACGTTGCCTTCGAATAGTAGTTTTCAATCAGAAACTTGTACTGCTCTGGATCACCCAAAACCGCGTGCGCATCCATCGGCTCGTAATGTCCGGACCGATAGTATAAGTCTGGCAGGAGTACGAAATAGCCGTACGTCGCCAAGTGTTCACCTATCTCTAACATTGCGGGACGAATTCCGATGCCGTCCATATACACGATAACGGCGTGCCACGGGCCCGTTCCAGTGGGTTTGTAGGTGTAGGCTGGGCAGACCCC
Organism: Vulcanimicrobiaceae bacterium; assembly: GCA_050733775.1. Lineage (GTDB taxonomy): Bacteria > Vulcanimicrobiota > Vulcanimicrobiia > Vulcanimicrobiales > Vulcanimicrobiaceae > JAFAMS01. Next base: position 419 of record JBOHTT010000030.1, on the reverse strand, counting down.
GTCGCGCGTCGCAATATCTACTCGCTCCATAGAGTTATCATGCAAGGTCTACATCACTGTGGCAAGCGCCTTTCCGGCGAAGCCGTTTCGTGGCCGTCTTGAAAATCAATCCACAGATTGCAATATGAGTCGGATCCAGGAGCCGACCAATAGAGCGCCACAATTGGGGAGCGGAATAGAACCCTATCTTGTACCCTGCAATAAGCGCCTATAGTGCCCAACATGCCCAGCATGCCTACTATGCTAAAAGAAAAAGCCTCGATCGCTCAAGGCTTTTTCATTTTCGTGCGGGCGACATTATCGTTCAGGGGTCAGTGTAAATGTGGCGCTCTCCCCCTGAGCTACGCGCCCTCGAAGGGGGATTATACACCCCGCTTACGGTCCCCACCTATGGTCCCCGCTACAATACCCGCTAGGTC
>JBOHTT010000029.1:0-3647 GCA_050733775.1 Vulcanimicrobiaceae bacterium | reverse complement strand
CGAGGGCGATGCTCGGCGCGCCGTGCGTGTACGCGTACACGCGTTGCGGCTCGAACGTGTCCGTCACCGTTGCGACGTCGCCGATGCGAAAGAGCCGTGCCGGCGTATCGAACGGATTCGTTCCGCTCGGCACAGCCGTCGAGCCGCCCGAAACGAGCAGATCGGAGACGGACGCCGGCGTCTGCACGTCGCCGCGAATGTCGATGTTCGTCTCACGGTTCGGCGCGTAGGCGATGCCGCCCGGCGCGCGGACGTTATTGTTTGCAATCGTCGTCGTGACGTCCGGCAGCGTCAGCCCGTTCGCAAGCAGTGCGTCGGGATGGACGTTCACTTGAATCGACGGCGTCACGCTACCGTTCTCGACTACGTACGACACCCCGGGGATCTGTTCGAGCGCCGGAATGATGCGCGTCGTCACCGTCGATGAGAGCTGTCCCGGCGCGAGCGAGTTCGAGCTTGCGACCAGCGAGACGACGACGGCTTCGCTGGGATCGTAAATCGAGACTTGCGGCGTTTGCAGGTCGGTCGGCAGCTGACGCTGCGCGTTTTGCACGCGTCCTTGCACCTGCACGAGATCCGTGTTGACGTCGGAGCTCAGCGCGAAATGCGCGACGACCGTCGCCTGACCCGACTCGATCGCCGTCTCCATCGTATCGAGATTGGGAGCGCCCGCAATTTGGTCTTCGAGCGGCCGGACGATCGCATCGCGCAGCTCGGTCGTCGACGCGCCCGGATATTGCACGAGGACTTGAATCGTCGGAACGTCATAGTTCGGAAACTGCTGCTTCACCAGCGTGACGGACGCGATCGAGCCTGCGAGCAGCGTCAGTAAGACGAACACGGTGACGAGCGTAGGCCGCGTGACGAAGAGCCGCGTGAGGTTCATCGCGCGGGAACACCGATCGACGGCGCAGCCGGCGTGACGGGCTCGACCGGCTTCGGATGACGCGGTGCGAGCCATACGAATGCGACCGGAACCAGCACCAGCGTGAGCAGCAGCGAGCTGGTCAGTCCGCCGATGACGACGATGCCGAGCGATCGCCGCGTCTCGGATCCCGGATCGAACGCGATTGCAATGGGCAACATGCCGGCGATCATCGAGACCGTGGTCATGACGATAGGGCGAAAACGCTCTCTCGCGCTCTCGCGGATGGCGGTGAAGCGATCGATCCCTGCGCGAACCCGATGATTCGCAAAGTCAACGAGAAGAATGCCGTTCTTCGAGACCAAGCCGATCAACATGACGGTGCCGATCAGCGAGAAGAGATTGAGCGACTGATGGGTGAGCGCCAGCGAGCCGAGCGCGCCGACCGCCGCGACCGGAATCGCAAACATGATGATTGCGGGCAGCATGTAGCTGTCGTAGAGCGCGACCATCAAGAGATACACCAACGTGAACGAAAGCAGCAGCGCGAAGCCGAGGCCGTTTACCGTCTCGGTCAGCCGCTGTTGCTGGCCGCCGGCGTTCGGGATGACGTGAACGGTGTTCGGCAGATGCAGCGCCGCAATGCGCTGTTGGAAGGCGCGCTGAACGTTGGAGAGTGCGGCGCCTGGCGCTACGTTTGCGCTCACGTGAATGACGGTGTTGCGGTTGGTTCGCGTGATGAGCGGCGTATTAGGATCCTCGACCAGTCTCGCGACGTCTCCGACGTATGCAAGCGCACCCGTTTTCGTGCGAATCGGAATGCGTGGGATTTCATCTACCGAGGTCTGTGCGGTTTGCGGATAGGTCACTTGGACGTATTTCACACCACGGTCGGTAAAGAATTGGGCCGCAGTCGATCCGCCGAAGGCCGCACGGATGCCGTTCGCCGCCGATGCGATGTTGACGTCCAGCGCGCGAGCGCGTTCGCGGTCGAAAACGACGTCAATTTGCGGCGATAGGATTGCAGCGTTGCTGACCGCGTGCACCGCGCCCGGCGTCGCTTCCAGCGCTGCGAGAATTTTTTGCGCGTACGGAATCGGGTCGTCGTTGACCGAGGTGATGTTGTAATCGATCGGCTGCGAGTTGCCGCCGCCAAATCCGGTTGCGGGTATGGCGACCGGATTCGCACGCGCATATTTCTTTCGCGCCATCGAACCGACGACGTTGGCCCAATAGAAGGTCGAGTGTTTGCGATTGTCCTTCAGCCACACGTGGAGTTGACCGACGGAGCCCTGATTGACGCCGCCTCCGAAGCCTGCCTGATACGATCCCGCGGTTCCGGTCTCGCGCTGAACGTCCGGAATATGGCTGATCTGCGCAGCCAGATCCGCAATCGCAGCGTTTGTCTTCGCGAGCGGCGTGCCGGTCGGGAACGTGAGCTGCATGAAGATTTCGCCGCGGTCGATCGGGGGGATGAAATCGAACACGATGACGCGCAGCGGCACGAGGCTGAGCGCGCCTGCCACCGAGATGACGCAAATCGCGACGACGGTCTTACTGTGGCGTAAACCCCACTCGAGCACGTGGTCGAGATACCAGAGCCTCGTTCGCTCGAAGCCGCGCGTGAACGCGTCGATGAAGCGCGGGGCCTTATGGCGCGAGAGCAGCGACCAATTTCCTGCAAGCGCGGGCGTAATCGTGAACGATACGGCAAGCGACGTCAGCGTCGCGACCACCACCACGATCCCGAACTCTTGCAGAAACCGCCCGGTGACGCCCGGCAAGAACGAAATCGGTGCGAAGACGACGACGTCGACGAGCGTGATGACGATGGCTGCAGCGCCCATCTCGGTGCGGCCCAGCAGCGCTGCGGTTTTCGGTGCTTCGCCATCCTCAAAGTGCCGTTTGGCATTTTCCAGCACGACGATCGAGTAGTCGACGAGAATGCCGATGCACAACGTCATCGCGAGCAGCGAGATGGTATCGATCGTAAAGTTCATCAGGCGCATGACGAAGATCGTCGTGAGGAGCGACGTCGGAATCGCGATCATGACGACGATTGCATTGCGCCACGAGCGCAAGAAGAACAGCATCACGATACCGGTAAAGATGACGCCGAGCGCGATCGTGTGGTAGACGGCGTTAAGCTGTTGCTGCGTGTAGTTGGCTTGATCGTTGAGTACGGCAAAATCGATATTCGGATAGTCGGCGCGCAAACGCGGCAGCGCCGCGACGACGTTTTGTGCGGCTGCGATTTCGCTCGCGCCGGTTGCTTTCTGCACGCCGAGCGAGATCGCAACGCGATCGCCGACGTACGAATACGTGCGTCGCATCTCTGAGCCGTCGACGATATGCGCGACATCGCCGACGCGCGTGACGCGTTGCGCGACGCTCCAATTGTTGAGCGCGGACGTCGCACTTTGGGGCGAACCCGGCGTGGCCGAGAGCGTTTGCGCGCCGGCCCTCGCGGTCGACGTCGCCGCCGTGCCGGTGGTCGTCGAGCCCCCTCCTCGCAATCCGGTGCCGCCTTGCGGCCCGAGCAGCGATGCCGCGCCGGTCGAACCGGCAGCCGCCGTATAGAGCGGAAGACTCGCGACGCTCGCGACGTTCGTGATGTCGCCGCGCACGTCGATCGCGGTCTCTTGCGTGGGCCCGTACGCGAGACCACCCGGCGCGCGAATGTTGTTGCCGGATATTGCGGAGACGAGGTCGCCGAGTACGAATCCCGACGACGTCATCGAGTGCGGATCGACGTAGACTTCGATCGCGGGCGTAACCGTGC
>JBOHTT010000028.1:0-11856 GCA_050733775.1 Vulcanimicrobiaceae bacterium | reverse complement strand
AAATGCGCTGCGCGCACCTACGCTCGGGATGACAAATGCGCTGCGCGCACCTACGCTCGGGATGACAAATGCGCTGCGCGCACCTACGCTCGGGATGACAAACTAAAAGTGCGCGTCGTGATTACCGGTGGCGGGACGGGAGGGCACGTGTATCCCGGGCTTGCCATCGAGGCGGCGTTGCGCGCCGACGCGGCCGCGCGCGGCGAACCGTATAAAGCGGTGTTCATCGGCAATAAGCGTGGCCTCGAAGCGTCGGAAGTGCCGAAGACGGGCGTGCCGATCGCGTTCGTGCCGGCAGCGCCGCTCGCGCGCCAAGAGCCGCTGGAGCTCGTCACCGGCATCGGAAAGAATCTCGCGGGAGTCGGCGCCGCAACGGCGGCGCTGCATCGCTTTCAGCCCGACGTCGTCATCGCAAGCGGGGGGTACGTCTGCGCTCCCGTCGTTGCGGCGGCATCGCTCTTGCGCACCGTGCGGATGATCGATCCCGTCATCGCGCTGCTCGAGCCGAACGCAAAGCCGGGCCTGACGAATCGCGTGCTCGCGCCGCTCGTCGACGAAGTCTGGTGCGCGCCGTGGACGACGAGCGTCGGCGGCAGGCCGAGCGGCGTGACCGGTATTCCGGTGCGGCCGCAATTCAAAGCGCTGCCGCCGAAGCCGCGCGCGCGCGAAAGTCTTTCGATCGATACGCAGGCGACGGTCGTCGCCGTGTTCGGCGGAAGCCAAGGCTCGCGCTCGATCAACGAAGCGGTGCTCGCGATGCTCACCGCGCACGACCTGCCGCACGAATGGTGGATCCTGCACATCTCGGGTCGGCGAGATGCCGCGATCATGGATGCCGGACTGCTCTCGATCAAACGCGCCGGGAATCGCTTCACGCTCTTACCGTATCTTGACGATCTCTGGACGGCGTATGCGGCGGCGGATCTCGTCATCGCGCGCGCCGGCGCATCGACGCTTGGGGAGCTTGCGGTCACCGGGCGCCCCGCGCTTCTCGTGCCGTATCCGTTCGCGGCCGACGATCATCAAACCGCAAACGCGCAAGCCTTTTCCGAAAGCGGCGCGGCGAAGGTCCTCGCCGACAACGCGCTCAGCGGCGACAATCTTTTCCGAGCCTTGTCGAACGCGCTCGAGTCTCAGACGCTTGCTTCGATGGCAAAAGCGGCGGCCTCGCTCGCACCGGCGGACGCGTCCGCAATGATCGTACGAAGAGTGCACGCGCTTCGTGACGAAAGAAAACAAACGTGACGCATCTTGTAGGCATCGGCGGAATTGGAATGAGCGCAATCGCGAGATTGCTGCTCGCACGTGGCGAGAAAGTATCGGGCTCCGACGTCCGTCGCACGCCGCTGGTTGCGCGCCTGGAGGCCGAGGGTGCGCGCGTTTTCATCGGTCATCGCGCGCTGAACGTCGAGGGCGCGACGCGCGTCATCGTGAGCTCTGCAATCGACGGGAGCAATCCCGAGATCGCCCGCGCGAAAGAACTGAATTTGCCGATCCTGACGCGCGGCGCGATGCTCTCCGAGCTCACCGAAGGCAAGCAAACGATTGCGGTCGCGGGCACGCACGGCAAGACGACGACGACCTCGATGATTTCCGCCGTGCTCGTTGCCGCGGGCCTCGACCCGACGGTTGCGATCGGCGGCGAGCCGCTCGATTCGCAGAGCAACGCGCGTCTTGGCGGCGGCGATTGGTTCGTCACCGAGAGCGATGAATCAGACGGCTCGTTCCTGCGCCTCTCGCCGCGCATCGCCGTCGTGACGAACGTCGAGAACGATCACGTCAAAGACGCCGCCGAGTGGAAAGCGATGCTTGGCACGTTCGAGCAGTTCGTCGCCAAGATTCCGAAAGACGGTCTCCTCGTCGCGTGCGCCGACGACGAGCACGGCGCGACGCTCGCGCACAGCGGTCACGGCGTGCCGGTGCTTACGTACGCTTTGCACGCGCCAAACGGCGATTTGCTGGCGCACGTCACGGCGTATAACGATTTCGGCACCGTCTCAACCGTCTCGCTGCACGGCAAAACGCTCGGCGAGCTCGAACTTTGCGTTCCCGGCGAGATCAACGTGCAGAACGCGCTTGCTGCCGTTGCGGTCGCGACGTATCTCGGCGTCGATTTCGGCGTCGTGGCAAAGGCGCTCAAAGAATTTCGCGGCGTGCGGCGGCGTTTCGAGCTGCTGCTGCGCGCGCCGGACCTCACCGTCGTCGACGACTACGCGCATCATCCGACGGCCGTGCGCGCGACGATCGCGACGGCGCGCCGGTATCACGAAGGCCCGCTCGTCGTCGCGTTCGAGCCGCATCGCTACACGCGCACGCAATATCTTGCGGCCGAGTTCGCCGAGGCGCTGTCGGGTGCGGATCTCGTCGTGCTCGCACCGGTGTACGCGGCGTCGGAGCCGCCGATTCCCGGCGCGACCGCAGAGATCATCGGCGAGCCGCTCGCCGCGCGCGGCAAGCCGGTCGAATACGTGCAGAACGTGCACGAGCTGCCCGAATTTCTCGAGTCGCACGTGCCGCACGGCGCGCTCGTGCTGATGCTCGGCGCCGGTTCGATCAGTGAAGTTGCGCACCGCTACACGCGCGAGCACGCGGAGGCAAAAGTTCCGGCTCGATGAGAGAGGAGCTGGCGTCGCGGTTCGGCGAGCGCGTGCGCTTCGACGAGCCGCTCGCGCCGTTCACCTCTTGGAAGATCGGCGGCCCGGCCGACGCCGTGGTGTTCGCCGAGACGACGGAAGACGTCGCGTTCGTGCTGCGGCTCTCGGTGCGGCGCAAGGTGCCATTTTTCGTGCTCGGCAGCGGCTCGAATTTGCTCGTCGGCGACGGCGGGATGCGCGGCATCGTGCTGCGCCTGGGCGGCGAGTACAACGCCCTCGACGTCGAGCAGGACGACGACGAGGTCCTCGTGCGGGCCGGCGCGTCGGCCTCGATGGCGCTCTTGTGCGCGCAAGCCGCGTCCAAGGGCGCGCGCGGGATCGGGTCGCTCGCCGGAATCCCCGGCAGCGTCGGCGGTTCGCTGCGCATGAACGCGGGGACGGATCGCGAGACCGGCGATTTTGTTCGCGAGGTATGGATTCAGACGCCGTCGCGCCCCGAGGCGCACGCCGTCTCGCCGCAATACTTCTACCGGAGCACGTCGCTAGCGCGCGATGCGATCGTCTCGCACGTCGTGTTCGGCTTCACGCGCGGCACGCCGGCGGAGGTGCGCGCGGAGATGCAGACGCGTCTCGTGCGGCGCAAGGAAACGCAGCCGCTGCAATTTCCCAACGCCGGGTCGTGCTTCCGCAATCCGCCGGGCGACAAGGCGGGACGGCTGATCGAAGAGGCCGGCGCTAAGGGGTGGCGAGTCGGCGGGGCCGAAGTGTCTCCACTGCACGCGAACTTCATCGTGAACGTCGACAACGCGACCGCGCAAGACGTCACGACGCTGCTCGCTCGGGTACGGCGCGCGGTGCACGACAAGTTCGCTGTCCACTTGGAGCTGGAAGTACATTTGGTAGGCGAGTTCTTGGGCGCAGAGGCCGCCGCGTGCCCGTAAAGCGGCCGAAGGTCGCCGTCGTCATGGGCGGCACGAGCAGCGAGCGAGAGATCTCGATCGCGAGCGGCAGCAACGTCTTGCGCGCGCTCGAAGCGCTCGGGTATCCGGCGCGTTCGCTCGAGTTCGACATGCGTTTCGTCGAGAATCTGCGCGAGGTTTCTCCCGACGTCGTCTTCAACGCGCTGCACGGTCCGGGCGGTGAAGACGGGACGATTCAAGGTATTTTGGATTGGCTCGGAATTCCGTATACGGGCAGCGGCGTTTTGGCGTGCGCGCTCGCGATGGACAAGCACGTCTCGAAAAAATTGCTCGCGGCCGAAGGTCTGCCGACGCCGAATTGGGACGCGTTCGATCTTTCCGAAGGCGCGCTGCCGCTCTTACCGGGTTCGCTCGATTTGCCGCTCGTCGTGAAGCCGCGCAACGAAGGTTCGAGCGCCGGCGTGACGCTCGTGAAAACGCACGAGCAGTGGACGCAAGCGATGATTGCGTCGAGCACGCGCATCGCCGGCGCGCAAGTCTTGGCGGAAGAATATATTGCAGGGCGCGAGTACACGTGCGGCGTGCTCGGCGACGAAACGCTGCCGGTCGTCGAGATCATCCCGAGCGACGACTTTTATTCGTACGATGCAAAATACGCGCCGGGCGGCAGCCGGCATCTCTGCACGGCGCCGATCGGCGAAGATCTCGACGCGCGCATTCGCATGCTCGCGCTCACGGTCCACCGCCTGATCGGCCTGCGCGACTACTCGCGCACCGATTTCATCGTCTCGAAGGAAGGCCGGCCGTACATCCTCGAGGTGAACGCGCTTCCGGGCATGACGCCCAACAGTCTGATCCCCGACGAAGCCTTAGCCGCCGGGATCCCCTACGAGGCACTGGTCGACCGCTTGGTCGGCTTTGCCCTCGCCCGCCGCCACGCCGGAAAGATACCGCAGACCCACGCGGGCTAGATGGGAATTGCCACTAGCTAGGCGAAGGCCTGGATAATGGCGACCAACCGCCGCAGCTCGGTCGAACGGAACACCAAGGAAACGCAGATCACCCTGCGCCTCGATTTGGACGGCGGCGCGGTGGAGATCGACACGGGCGTCAAGTTTTTTGACCACATGCTGGCCGCGCTCGCGAAGCATTCCGGCGTCGGCCTCGTCGTCGTCGCGCGCGGTGACGGCATGGATCATCATCACCTTATCGAGGACGTCGGCATTGCGCTCGGACGCGCGATCCACGATGCATTGGGTGACAAGCATGGACTCGCGCGCTTTGGTTCGATGATGGTGCCGCTCGACGATGCCTTGGTCGCGGGGAGTGTCGACCTGTCGGGTCGTTCCTATCTCAACTTTTCAGTTCGCTTCACGTGCGAAGATCTCGGGGACATGAAAACAGAGATGGTCGCTGAGTTCTTCCGCGCATTGACCGATAACGGCCGGTTCAACTTGCACTTGGTGCAAATGCACGGTCACGTCAATCATCATCTCTGCGAAGCAGCCTTTAAAGCATTCGCGCGGTCATTTGCCGCTGCGAAAGTCGTTTCGGGGAGCGAGATATTGTCGACTAAGGGCGTACTCGAATAGTAAAGGAGATTCCGGTCTTGACAACCGAGCGTAAGTTCAAACTTGTCGACGATCAAGGGAAAACGATCGCCGATTTGCCGGTGTACAAGGGCACCTATGGCTTTGACGTCGTCGACGTGCGCCATCTCCTGAGCGACGCCGGTTATTGCACGTTCGATCCGGGCTTCAGCAGTACGGCGGCCTGCCGTTCGACAATCACCTACATCGACGGCGACAAGGGCGTGTTGCTCTATCGCGGATATCCCATCGACCAATTAGCAGAGAAGAGCACGTATCTGGAAGTCTGCTTTTTGCTGCTCTTCGGCGATCTGCCGACGAAGGTCGAGCTGGAGCAATTCCGTTTCGAGATCAAGCACCATACAATGGTGCACGAGCAGCTGCTGCGCTTCTACCTCGGCTTCCGGCGCGATGCGCATCCGATGGCCGTCATGCTCGGCGTCGTGGGCGCGCTCTCGGCGTTCTATCCGGACAGTTTGGACATCTTCAACCCCGAGCACCGGATGATCTCGATCTATCGCTTGATCGCGAAGATGCCGACGATCGCCGCGATGGCGCACAAGTACGCGCTCGGCCAACCATTCGTCTATCCGCGCAACGACCTCAGCTTCCCGGGCAACTTCCTGCAGATGATGTTCTCCGTGCCTGCTGAGGACTACAAAGTAAACCCGGTCTTCGTGCGCGCAATTCGCGTTCTGCTCATCCTTCAGGCCGATCACGAGCAGAATGCGTCGACGTCGACGGTGCGCACGGTCGGATCGAGCCGCGCAAATCCGTTCGCGTGCATCGCGGCAGGGATTTCGTCGCTCTGGGGTCAGCTGCACGGCGGTGCCAACGAAGAAGTCATCAAGATGCTCGAGATGATCGAGACGAAGAAGCGCATTCCCGATTTCATCAAACGCGCCAAAGACAAAGACGATCCGTTCCGCCTCATGGGCTTCGGGCACCGCGTCTACAAAAGCTACGATCCACGCGCCAAGGTTATGAAGAAGGTTTGCGAGGAGGTCTTGCACGAGACGGGTCACGATCACGATCCGCTGCTCGAAGTCGCGATGGAGCTCGAGAAGATCGCGCTCAATGACGAATACTTCGTCAGCCGCAAACTCTATCCGAACGTCGACTTCTACTCCGGCATCGTGATGCGCGCGATCGGGATTCCCGAGAACATGTTTACGGCGCTCTTTGCGGTGTCGCGCACCGCCGGCTGGCTCACACAGTGGAAAGAGATGATCGAAGATCCCGAGCAGCGCATCACCCGGCCGCGCCAGCTCTACAGCGGCGCAGAGCAGCGCGATTACACGGCGATCGAAAAGCGCCTCACCGGCAGCGACGGCCGGCCTATGACCAGCGGCAGACCCATGCCCTCCGAACCAACGGTCGTGGGGTAGACGTTGTCATCCCGAGCGTCGGCGCCCGAAGTGCGCCATAGTCGAGGGACAGCGGTAATGCTCACGGCTGAGCAAATCTCAGCGTCACGATAACGGGGCCGAGCCCCCACAGCAGCTGCATTTCATGCTTGCTCGTGATCGTTTCGCAGCCGGAAACATAGCCGCTGCACCTCGACTACGCCCCGTCGCTTCGCTCGGGGCTACGCTCGGCGTGACAAGCTGGTATCGCTTCGTTCGGGGCTACCCTCGGCGTAACAAAAAAGAGTGTCATCCCGAGCGTCGGCGCACGAAGTGCGCCATAGTCGAGGGACAGCGGTAATCTTGCCGGCAGTCGCCACCGTCGCGAAAGAGCGACATGGCCTATTACGTCTATATGCTGCGCTGCTTCGACGGCACGTTCTACACCGGCGTCACGAACGATTTTGACCGGCGGTTCTACGAGCATTCCAGCGGCTTCAACGAGGAATGCTACACGTTCACGCGCCGTCCGCTACGTGTGGCTTACGTTGGAGAGTTTGAAAAAATTTTGGATGCAATCGACTTCGAAAAGAAACTTAAATCCTGGAGCCACAAGAAGAAACGTGCTTTCGCCGAGCGCGAGTGGGCGAAGCTGACGGAGTACAGTCGGGGCCCCGATCGTCCGGTGCCACTTAAGTCGACACCGTCGTAGCCTTGCTGCCGCCTCGCTGTCCCTCGACTACGCGCCTGCGGCGCTACGCTCGGGATGACCAATATGGGCGCTACGCTCGGGATGACCAATATGGGCGCTACGCTCGGGGGGACCAATATGGGCGCTACGCTCGGGATGACAAGAATTTGTTTAATCGGGCCGTAACTCTGGGGGCGTAGCGTGTGTATCAACGTGTAGGCAAAGCGATTAGAGATAGAAAGCTTCGCGCGCATACCGAGCGCGAATAAGACCGCCGGGTCCCCTCCCCGGCGGTCTTCGTTTTTCTGGCACGCGCTACTCGATTGGGCGCGCGCTAAGGCGCACGTCGACGTTGTGCTGCTGCCCCTTCGACCACACCTGCAGATGCACGACGGTTCCGGGCGGCAGTGCCGAGACGACTTTGATCGAGTCTTGCGCGTTGCCGACTTTCTTACCGTCGATCGCCTGAATGACGTCGCCGGTTTTTAATCCCGCCTTCTCAGCAGACGAGCCGCTAATAACGCCGGCAACCGCCACGCCGCCGCCGCTGTAATGCAGAACCTGGCGAACCTTATCGTTGACCGACACCAGCTGCACGCCCATGAATCCGGCTTCTTCATGATTGACGCCGGGATGCTTTTGAATGAGCGCGATGCTCTCTCGGATCGTGTTCGCCGGAACGGCGAAGCCGATACCTTGTGCGGGCTGCGCGACGGACTGATTGATCGCGATGACCTCGCCGTCCAAATTGATGAGCGGACCACCGGAGTTGCCGGGATTGATCGGCGCCGACGTTTGCAGCAAATTCTTGAAGCTGCGTTGCGTGCCGGTTTCGGTCGTGATTTGCTCGTTACGGCCCATCGCCGAGGCGACGCCGACGGTCACCGTTTGCTGCAGCTCGAGCGGTTCGCCGATCGCGATCGTCCACTGACCTTTTTGTATTTTACTCGAATCGGCAAGCAGCAGCGGCGGCGGCAGCTTGTCGTAACTCACTTTCACGAGTGCGACGTCGTTGTCCGGGTCCTCGCCGAAGATCGTCGCCGAAGCCTTGTCGCCGTTTTCGAAGATCGCCGTGATCTTCTGTGCGCCGTGCACGACGTGATCGTCAGTAAGAATCAGACCGGTCTTGTCATAGACGAATCCGGATCCCGACGCGCGTTCGTGAAACGGCACGACCTTTTGATTTCCGGGCTGGCCGAAGAGCATCCCGAGCGGATTGCTCGGCGCGATCCGCGTGCCGTTTGCGACGACATCGAGCGCGACGACGGATGGTCCGTCATGTTTGACCGCGTCGATGATTTTTTGTTGATCGTCCACGTTCTCGGCGTTTGCGGGTGCGGTTACGCTCGCGATAAAGCCGCTATGCGGCGACGCGTGTTGCGTCGCGAGGCTGCCGGCCACGCCGCCGATGGCCGCCGCGAGCACAACAATCAGTACGAGTTGCCACTTCATTTGCAACAGACGTACCCTCCGGGCGGAAAACGGCTCGGTTGGCTGCACTTCCGCTGTCCCTCGACGGAGCTTGTCCGTAGCCCCGAGCGAAGCGATGGGGCGAAGTCGAGGCGCAGCGATTATGCTTCCGGCTGCGTAACGATCGAGAGCAAGTATGAAATGCAACTGCTGTGGGGGCACGGCCCCGATATCGTGACGCTGCGACTTCCTCCACCCTGAGCGTTACCGCTGTCCCTCGACGGAGCTTGTCCTGAGCGTAGCGCAGCGAAGTCGAAGGGGCACCTACGGTGCCTACGCTCGGGATGACAACCGATTGAAGGCATGACAACGGGTTGAAGACGACAAACGGGCGGTTATGCTCGCTGTTATCGACTATGGCGGTGGGAATTTGGGGTCGCTCGTGTCGGCGCTGCAGCGGCGCGGCGTGCCATTTGACGTGACGAGCGATCCGGCCGGCGTCGATGCGGCTGAGGCGGCGATCTTACCCGGCGACGGTGCGTTCGCTGCTACGATGGCGGCACTGCACGAACGCCGGCTCGACGAAGCGATCCAACATTTCATCGCGAGCGGGAAGCCGTTCTTCGGCATCTGCATCGGAATGCAGATCATCTACGAGCGGAGCCTCGAACACGGCGAGCACGCGGGACTGGGTTTCTTCAAGGGAACGGTCGCGCGATTAAAATCTCCGCGCGTGCCGCACATGGGCTGGAACGAGCTCGAGCTGCTGGCGCCGCATCCGCTGCTGGAAGGCGTTGCGCCAAACGATTTCGTCTATTTTCTGCACTCGTATCGCGCGCCGGTCGATGCCGACACGCTGGCGGCCTGCACGTACGGCGAGCGCTTTGCGGCGATCGTCGGTCGCGGCAACGTCCTGGCGACGCAGTTTCATCCCGAAAAAAGTCAGCGCGTCGGGGGAAAGATTCTCGAGAACTTTCTCACTCGATATTGCGCAGCGTCACGCTGACCGCGCGGGTCTTGCCGTCACGATCGACGGTGAACGACAGCGTCTTTCCCGGCGGTCCGTGCAGCAAATTCCAGAAGTCGTCGGCCGTGACGCCGGCCGAAGGCGTTCCGTCGATTGCGACGATGCGATCGCCGGTGCGCAGCCCCGCTTGGTAGGCCGGACCGTCCGCCAGCACGTCGACGACGGCAAAGAATTCGCGATCGTCGTTCTGCGCGTACAGTCCTGCGCGATTCGGCGGCGTTGGAACGTCGGTGCGCGAATTGCGCTCGAGGTAAGCGACGTGATGCGGCTCGTCCAGCGTAAGCGTCATGCGGCGCAGCACGTCGTTGCCGATGTTGCCGTCGATATACCGGGAGGCGAAGGCTCCGCGTCGATCGCTGGAAAGTTCCACGAGAACGTCGTCGAGCACCACGTTGCCGATGCGAAAACGCTTACCGGCCGCAATATCGGCGCGCGTGTAGCCGCCGACGCCGCGGCCCACGATCATGTTACCGACGGGACGATCCAGCGCGCGTAAACCGTGCGCCTGAACGAACGGCGACGTGAGGATGAGCGATGCGGACGACCCGGTGTCGATTTGAAAAGTGCCGCCGAGCCCTTCGATCGACGCCCGCACAACTGCGGCGCCATGCCGGTTCTCGAGCGGAATCGATTCGCCGCTGCCTTCGTATTTAAACTCGCCCGACGGAGTAAACGCGATCGTTTGCGCATCGTAGTCGATGCGCGCGACGTAGCGATGGAGGATTTCTCGTCCGACGATCGCATCGACTTGGACATCGTTGCCGTTCGTCAAGGAGCGCGCCAGCGGCAAGATCGTGAACGATTGATCGTGCATGACGATCGAGCCGAATTGCAGCGTGCGCACGCGCGTCTCGGCGGACGGAACGGTCGCCTCGCCCGCGCCGGCGGCTCTGCCTCGGCTCGTCACCTTCAAGACGAGGCGATCCGCGAATTGCCGATCGACCGAATTGCCGCCGCCCGTATCGAACAATGCGTGCGCCGGCTTGCCGTCGATCGTCACCGGGATGACCAGATGGTTGGCCAAAATGGTGAAGGGCACGACGACGGCGCTTGCGGCGGCTAACATCAGGGCGAGGAACACGCGCGCTCCTTGCGAGAAACTTGGAGCGTGGACCTGCCCGCGCAACGTGCACTGCTTATCGTCCCCGCGATCGATTTGCGCGCCGGACGCTGCGTGCGTCTGCGGCAGGGCGATCCGAATCAAGAAAAAGCCTACGATGCCGATCCTGTCGCGCGAGCGAAAGCCTTCGTCCGCGCGGGAGCGACGAGGCTGCACGTTGTTGACCTCGACGGCGCGCTCGGCAGCGGCGAGAATCTCTCGGCGATACGCGCGATTTGTCAGGCGACCGGCATTGAGGTGCAAACCGGCGGTGGAGTTCGGCGGCCCGGCGACATCGAAGCACGTTTCGAAGCGGGTGCGTCGGCGGTCATCATCGGCACGCTGCTGGTCGAAGATCCGCCCGGAGCCCGCTGGCTGATCGAACGCTATCGCGATCTGCTCATTGCCGGCATCGACGCGCGCGGCGATCGCGTCGCGACGCGCGGTTGGCAGCAGCAAACCCACGTCTCGCGCGATGCGCTCGTGCGCGACGTCTCGGGCTGGGGCGTCGAGCGCGTTATCTACACGGAAATCGCGCGCGATGGGACCGGCAGCGGCTACGACGTCGCGGCACTGACGCACGTCTCAAAACTTGCGCCGCTGCGCATCACGGCTAGCGGGGGCGCACGGACAGTCGACGATTTGCTCGCATTGCGCGAAGGAACGCCGGCGACCGTCGATCAGGCGATCGTCGGGCGCGCGCTCTACGAGGGGACGATCGACCTCGCCGAAGCGATCGTCGCGGTCGGCGCCGGCTGATCTTCGTCCAGCGGCGTCTCGTCGTGGAACATCTCGACCGTCTGACTGAGCCGCGCCGCTTCGATTCGTAGCGCGAACGTCATATCTTCAAACTGTTCGGCCGCATGCGCGACCGCGCGCGTGCCGTTGGCGAGCGCCTCGACGTTGCGAGTCGTCTGATCGACGGCGACGCGTCCGCGTTCTGCCGCATCGACGAGCGTCGCGATGGCGTGATCGAGCGTCGCACTGAGATCGAGATTTCGCGAGCTCAGCGAACCGAGCTCTTCGCTCGCCCCGCGCAGCGTGTCGCGCACGTGCTTCTGCAATGCGGACAGATTTAGCGCGGTGTTGACGTCATCGCGGATGCCGCGCACGTCGCCGACGATGCCGGCGAGGGACTCCGACGCCGCTACCGTCCGCTCGCGGCCGTGCTCGACGGCAG
>JBOHTT010000027.1:0-16881 GCA_050733775.1 Vulcanimicrobiaceae bacterium | reverse complement strand
CCTCGGCAGGATCCGTTCTACTTCGACGTCACGCAATTTTTCCTGATAATCCCCGACCGCAACGGGAAGCTCGGAATCGTTCACGTCTGGGCGACCACGTCGATCGACCGTTCGGGCAACGGCGCATACGCGCAGATCGAACGGCTTGGGAGGCCAGCGGTGAAAGAGGCGACGGAATCGTTTCGCGATCACGACGCAACGAACCGCACCACGCCGACGGGACGGCGCATCGCTCGGCCGCGACCGCGCGAGCAATCGTGAAGGTTCTCATCCCCGACGAGATCCGAGGCAAATCTGGCGGCGAGCGGCCCGGCGCGCTACGAGCGACAACGTTCAACCTCCGGTCCGCGGCGTCACGAAAACGTTCTCCTATCTCGGGCGCGCAATTTAAGGTGAGCGATGGGAAACAGCCGCTTCGGCGCTCACTTTTGTCGAGGGCGCTTAAATCCAAACGCCCGCAACGGACGTTGGGGTGACACAGGCTATGAATCACTGATGCGACGTCGACTGGTGCCTATTGTCGTTTTCCTGGCGTTGTGCGCTGCGCCAGCCGCGGCGCATCCGCTCGGGAATTTCACGATCAACCATTTGGCGAAGATCACGGCGGCGCACGGGTCGGTTCACGTGCATTACGTGCTGGACATCGCCGAGATTCCGACGTTTCAGATCATGAACGCACGCGCCCCCGGGCGAAGTTGGAATGCTCGCGACCTGCAGAGCTGGGCAGACGACGAGACCGCGCTCGCGCGATCGGGATTGCACGTTTCGGTTGACGGGAAGCCCGTCTCTCTCACGAGCGAGGGCGCACGAGCGCGGCTTCGGCCCGGCGCCGGCGGACTGCCGATCCTGTATTGGGTCGGCGAGTTCGGCGCGCAGCTCGACGCGACGCGCGCACACCACGTGGCGCTCGACGACCGCGTGTACGCCGACCGCCGCATCGGATGGAAGGATGTCGTCGCCGGATCGCAGACGGAGCCGACGCACGAGCTGCAGCGATACCCGAACGCGCTTCTCGGCAGCCCGCGCCGCATCAGCGCTGCGACGTTCACGGTATCGCCTTCAGGCACGATCTCCGCAATCTCGAATACGCTCGACACGCAACCCGCAGCCGGAACGCTGTCGGCGTGGATCGCTCCCACGGTTCTCTCCGACATGTTCTCGCGTCCCAAACAAACGCCGCTGTTTGTCGTCTTCACCATGCTCGCGGCCTTCGGGCTCGGCGCGCTGCACGCGATCGAACCCGGCCACGGGAAAGCGCTCCTCGCATTCACGCTCGTCGGGGCGCGCGCGACGGTCAAACAAGCGGTGACGCTCGCCCTGTCGCTGACGTTCGCGCACACCGCCGGCGTGCTGCTGCTGGGGCTCGCACTGTTCTTCGCGGTCGGCTTCGTTTCGGAGTCGATCTATCCGTGGATCACGCTCGCTTCGGGGATCGTGGTTGCGCTCATCGGCGCCAGATCGCTGGCGAGGTTCGTTCGCAACAGCCGCAGGCTTTCGCATTCGCACGAGCACGAGCATCACGGCGCGCACTCGCACACGCATTCACACGGTCACGATCGCACGCACGACCACGCCGCAAGTCACGGGCACAGTCACACGATACCAGGTTCGCAGCCGCTTAATTTCTCGAGCGCGATTTGGGCTGCGATGAGCGGCGGGATAGCGCCCTGCCCGGCGGCGATCGTCGTTCTCCTCGCGGCGTTGCGCCTGCATCAAATCGGATATGGAACCGTCTTGATCGTTATCTTCAGCGCCGGGCTCGCGACGGTGCTCAGCGCGATCGGGATCGGCGTCGTGCACGGCGCAGCGTGGCTTTCGCGGCGCTCGGCCTACGCGCGCGTCGTTCCGGTCGGTCCGCTGCTCTCGGCGTGCGTGATCTCGGCAATCGGCGCATGGATGGCGGGCCAGGGTCTGAGCGAGCAAGGCATCCCGGGTTCGGCGCTGCTGCTGGCGGCGCTCATGTTGGCTGCGATCGCCGGCTACGCGCTGGCCCAGCACGGCCACGCGCACTCGCACCCGCACGGCGAGGCTCGAGCGACATGATGCTCGGCAGCGCATTCACCGTTTTCGCGCTCGGCTTGCGGCACGGCGCGGATCCCGACCATCTGGCGGCGATCGACAACATGACACGCAATTCCGTCGGGCGGCAGCCGCTGCTCAGCCGTTTCATCGGCACGCTCTTCGCCGGCGGACACACCGTAATGGTGCTGGCGATCGCAGCGCTCGTCGGTTACCTCGGCATGCGGTTTCGCGCGCAGTCACAAGCGATCGAAACGGCCGGCACGTGGATCAGCATCGTCGTTTTGTTGCTGCTGGCCGCGCTGAACCTGCGCCAGCTCGCAATCGGCCAAACCGACCGCGTCGCCGGCGCGAAGACGCGTCTGATCCCACCGTTCTTGCGAAACGCCACGAGCGTTTGGGTCGCCGTGCCCGTCGGTTTGCTGTTCGGTTTCGGTTTCGAAACATCGAGCCAAATCGCGGCCTACGCGGTCGTCTTCGGCGCGGACGCCGGCGTCCTAGGAGCGCTCGTGGTCGGCTCCATGTTTTGCGCCGGGATGGTCTGCACCGACTCGCTGGATTCGATCTTGATTCATCGGCTCGTCACCTATCGTGCCGGACGGCTACCGCACGTCATGCGTGCGTGGATTTGGTCCGTCACGCTCTTTGCAGTCGCGGTCGCGCTCGACGAGCTGGTGCAGCTCTTCGGCGTACGTCTGCCAGTCTCCGACCTGGCGGTGAGCGGCATGCTCGTCGGGGGCCTGCTCGCCGTCTTCGCTTGGGTATTCCTCTCGACGCGTCCGGTTCCCGAGCGCGTCACTTCCGCTATGGAGCTACTACCATGAAACAACGCCTCATCGGAGGCGCGCTCGCGATCGCCGTCATGGCTGTTGCCGCGATCCTCTACACCGTGCATCCTCTGCGCGCCTCGGACCACCAAGACACCTACAACCTAGCGACCCGCTCGAACACGTCTGCCGACATCACCGACGTGTACGTCTTCCCATCACCGGCGAATCCCAACAACGTCGTCCTCGTCATGGACACGACGCCGCTTATTCCCGCCGGCATGGGAACTTCGAAGTTCTTCGATCCGACGCTGATGTGGCAATTCAAGATCTCGCACAGCGCTTCGGGCAGCCCCGAGGACGAAGTGATTCAAATCGGCGTCAAGGGAACCGACGCCAGCCAGACGTTTACGTTGTACGGGCCGGCCAAACCCAACGAAGTCGGAACGGTAAACACGTTCGTGTCGTCCAACGGCACGTTCGCGTACAACAGTCCGACGACGCTGAGCAACGGAATCCAAGTTTTCGCGGGCCCGCGCGCGGACCCGTTCTACTTCGATCTCTTCGCGTTCTTCTCGTTCCTCGGCGATCGCAATTTCTCGACGCACTCCTCACAGTCCGATCCGGGAGCAGGCGATACGCTTTTCAACGGCGACAACGCCGGCGTCGCGGCTTCGGTCGCGCCGGCCTTCGACAAGAGTGCCAACCCCAACACGCCGTCGTTCAACGGCTATCCGGGTGGAACGATGTCGTCGGCCGGTGGCTACGCGTGCAGCACGAACCCCTCACAAAACGCGCTGGCGGACATCGGCGGCGGTTTCGACGTGCTCGCGTTCGTCATCGAGCTGCCGAAATCGCTCTTGACGAACGGCTATCCAAGCCCGGTGATTCACGTCTGGGCGACCGTCAACTCTTCAACCGGGAGCTAGGAGAAACATCATGATGAAACGATCCCTTCTCACGATGCTCGGTGCCGGCGCGGTCGCGTTCGGGCTGGCGGCGTGCAGCAGCACAAACACTACTCCCAAACCAACCGTGCAAGGTTACACGCAGATCGAGCTGCTGTCGCGGCCGGCCGTCAAGGAAGTCTTCGAGAAGTTCGTCGACCACCAGACCACGAACGCCGCCGAACCCTACAACGACCCAACCCTTCAGGGCGAGATTGCGAGCTTTGAAGACGCGCTTCGCCCGCCGAACGCGGGTCTCGGCACCGACTACGGAAAGGCGCTGCAAAGCGTGCTCTATCCGAACGAGATGATCGCGGACCTCTCGCAGACGACGAAGGCCGCCTATCTCGGCTACGAGACCAAGGGCGCGACCGGCGCCGGCAGCACGTTCGGCGGGCGCGACCTCTCCGACAACGTCGTCGACATCTCGCTCGGCGCGCTTTTCGGGAACACGCTGCCGACGCTCGGGGTGCAGCCGGAAGACAACGAAGAGAATAACTGCCTGACGAGCCAGCACGTCGCGCAGAATCCGAGCCAAGCCAAAACGGGGACGTTCCCGTACCTGGCGCCCCCGCACTAAAACGCATGCACGAAGGCTCTCACCCGAACGTTCGAGGGAGCCTTCGCGCCGCGTTTGGACTTGTCGCGTTCGCAATCGGAATCGCCGCCATAGCTGCGTGGCCGGCGTACGTCGAGCGCGCCCCGCTTTCCACGGCGATCACGCTGCCGACGATGGCGCCGGTCGTCGCCGATTATCGTAACCGCGACAAGCTCGTCGCGTTTTGGGAGCGCGCCGTGGACGAGCACCACCGCGGCGACATGATCAGCCCGCGGCAGCT
The DNA here is from genome assembly GCA_050733775.1 of Vulcanimicrobiaceae bacterium. Lineage (GTDB taxonomy): Bacteria > Vulcanimicrobiota > Vulcanimicrobiia > Vulcanimicrobiales > Vulcanimicrobiaceae > JAFAMS01. Next base: position 12,309 of record JBOHTT010000027.1, on the reverse strand, counting down.
CGCCGAGCAGTATCTGCAACGCTACCGCGAACGCGGGGATGTCGATGACGTGCTCAGAGCCGAGCGCGCCACGAAGTTGTCGCTCGCCGCTCAGCCGCGCGGAAATCTTCCGGCGGAGATCGAGCTGGCATCGGTTTATCTCACGCTGCACCGCTTCTACGATGCGCTCGCAGTCACGAAAGATATCGAACGCTGGGATGCAGGCGACGACGGCATGTACGCGCGTGAAGCGAGTCTCGACCTCGAAGTCGGAGATTACGCAACGGCGGCGCGCCGTCTCGATGCCGTGAAGCCGCGCGACCGCAACGACAGTTGGCGCGTCATCGAATCGCGGTATCTCGAGCTCACCGGTCACTTGGCGCAAGCCCGACAGCTGCTCGCGACCGCGAGCGCGTATCAAAACAGCAACTTCGACGCGCCCGCGCAACAGCGCGCGTGGTACTTCTTCCGTCAGGGCGAGATGGCGTTCGAAGCCGGTGACAAGGGCGCCGCATTACGCTTCGAGCACGAGGCCGTGACCGTCTTTCCGGGCTACGCCGACGCTCTTAGAAGCCTGGCGCGCGTCGAGTGCGCGCTCCACGAGTGGAAGCCATGTTTGGACGACGCGACGACGTCGGCGAACGTGATTCCGTATCCGGAGACGCTCGGCTACAAAGCCGACGCGCAACGGGCGCTCGGCGACGTTGATGCGGCGGGGCAAACCGACGCCCTGATTCGCGTGGTCGAACGGGTCGGGAACGCGCAGCACATCTCCGATCGGCTTTTGGCGATCTACTACTCCGAGCATCACCTGTATCCCGACGACGCCTATGCAATCGCCAAACGCGAGCTGAAAGCGCGAGACGATATCTTCACACAAGACACGCTGGCCTGGGCCGCTGCAATGGACGGTCGTTGGAACGAGGCGCGGACCGAGATTCGCAAAGCAATTCGCTTCGATACCGAAAACTCGCTGCTCCAATATCACGCCGGAATCATCGCACTCCACTTCGGCGACCGCGCGGAGGCGAAGCTGCGGCTGACCCGCGCGCTCGCGCTCAATCCCCACTTCCAGGCGGTATACGCGGACGACGCGCGCGCGCAACTGGCGCTGTTGCGATGAAGCCTGGTGCGCGCAACAGGCAGACCGGTGTTCGCATCGATCAGCAGCGGGATATGCTCGGCAAGAAGGCCCGGCCAAAATGACCGAGCCTCCAAAAAGCTCTGTACTGCCAGATAGAGTTGGGCGCTTTGTCGCTCTATCTTGACATTTACGATAATTACGAGGTCCTAGAAAGGGATCTCGTCTTCGAGTTCCGCTTCCGAGCCGGCTGACGCGCTGCGTGGTGCGAACTCGCGCACGTTATCGCCGTTGGTGCTGCCGGTACCATTACCGTTGGAGCCGTTCTCGCCGTATCCGCGATTCGCGCGATCGAGCATCTGCATGACGTTCACGACGACCTCGGAGGCTTTGCGCTTCTCGCCTTCTTTCGTTTCGTACGACCGAATCGATAGACGGCCGTCGACGAGAACGCTCATGCCCTTCTTCAGGTACGTGTTGCACGTCTCGGCGAGCTTGTCCCAAGCAACGCAGTCGATGAAATCGGTTTCTTCCTGCTGCTTGCTGCGGCGATTGACTGCCAGCGTAAACTTCGTGACCGCGGCGCCGCTGTTGATGTAACGGATCTCGGGATCCCGAACCAGGTTGCCGACCAACGTGATTCTGTTAAATGATCCAGCCATGACTTGCTACGTCCTCTCTCATCTTCTTTTACGATGCGGATGCGCCGCGAGCGTAGCCCCTCTCGACGACGCGCAGTTACCTTATGTCGCGATTTAGCGCCTTAGCAATGCCAGGTGCCTGGCACTATGGAATATCGGCCGTTTCCTGAGGTGCGGCTACCGGCGCCGACGACGGCATCGGCATCGGCATCGGCATCGAGTACTCCTCGCGGCGCAGCAAAATGGCCCGGACGACGTTCTGGTTCAGGCGCAGCAGACGGTCGAGCTCCTTCGCCGCCGGCGGCTCGCTCTTGAAGCGCATCACGACGTAGAATCCTTCGCGGACGTCGCCAACCTCGTAGGCAAGACGACGCTTCCCGACGCGCTGGATCTCGCCGGCGACTTCGCCTCCGGCCGTTTTGAGCTGCTCGGCGATGTGTGAGATCTGCGCTTCCGTAGCGGCTTCTTCCAGGTGCGGGCGCAGAATGTACGTGACTTCGTAGTCGACGGTCTTGTTAGGCACGGTTTTGTTCCCTTACTACGGACACCGCGAGCGCGGCGGCCCACCGAAGGCGGGCAGTGAGGACCGAACCGCATTCGCCCAGCGGGTCCGACGCCCTGCCCACGCCGAATCCGAGATGAAATGTGTCGGTAAGACGGCTCGTCCTTTTTCTCTTGCTCGCTTGGTCGCTGCAATCGGCGGCAGGCCAGGCCGCGGCATCGACGGTGCAGCTCGAGCCCGCCACCCGCGTCCGCCTGCTCGGTGGCGTCGATGCGAAAATCGATGCCGGCGGCAAGGCTTCGGTCGAAGAGATCGCGCGCTCGCCCGGCTGGTCGAAGCTCCGCGAGATTCCGTCCGGCAACGACTGGCAACAGACCGCGGTGTGGTATCGCTTTCGGCTGGAACGTTCGAATGCGGCGAACGCCTACGCCGTGACGTGGCCGGGCGTCATCGGTCGCGTCGACCTCTACTGCGACGTGGGCCGCAGCCTCTGGCACCAAAGCGGCGGGTACGACGCGCCGAGCAAATCGCTCACCGATCACATCATGCTGCTGCCCGAGAACGCATACGGGCGCACCTGTTATCTGCGCGCCCTCACCGGCTATAGCCTAAGTTCCCCGTCGATCACGCCGCTGAGCCGCGCGCTCACGCTGCAATGGTCCATGGCGACGACCTACGGCGGCTTCTTCATCGCGATCGCGCTCTTCAATCTGCTGATGTTCGTGATGCTGCGTCAGCGTCCGCTGCTGATTTACGCAGCCGTCGTCACGACGGCGTTACTCGTAATGGTCACCGACGACATTGCGTGGCGCTACATTCCCAGCAATCCCTTCGCACGGGAATTCGTGCATGAATTCTTCGGCTGGCTGTACTTTGCGATCACCGCGTATTTTGCCCAAGCATTCCTCGATCTGCCACGATACGATCCGAAGCTCGGGAAAGCGATCTATGCGCTCGTCGGACTGAGTGCGCTCGAGCTCGTCGCGGGGCTTTTCCCCGAGCGGCCGTTCTGGACCGGCGTCGTCACGACGGTCATTTTGATCGCGCTGCTCCTCTCGCTCGTCTTAGCGGGAGTCCGTGCCGTTCTGCGCGGTTATCGCGGCGCGCGTTTCTTCGTCGTGGGCAGCGCCGGCGTGTCCATCGGCGTCACGACAAATATCCTCACGCAAATGTTTGCGCTGCCCGTTCCGAACATCGTCACCGATCTCTATGCCATCGGCGTCGCGTGGGAAGCATTGTGGCTGACGGCGGCACTCGCCGACCGAATGAGCGAGGTCGCACGCGAGAACGTCGCGCTTCGGCTTAGCCGCGCGCAGATGCAGGAGCTCGCCGAGGTCGACCAGCTGACCAGAGTCCCGAACCGGCGCGCCTTCGAGGAGCATTTGGAACGGGAGTGGAGCCATGCCCAGCGCTCGAAGACCGCCCTCGGGATCATCATGCTCGACGTCGATCATTTCAAAGAGTACAACGACGCACTCGGGCACGTCGCCGGAGACGTGTGTCTCTTCAAGATCGCGCAAGCCTGCGCGGCGTCGCTCAAGCGCACGGGCGATTTCTTTGCGCGGTACGGTGGCGAGGAGTTTGCCGCGATCATCTTTACCGAAGGCGATGAGGACATCACGCTGGTGGCCGAGCGTATGCGCTCGGCAGTCTTAGATCTCGATATGGCGCATCCGACGAATCGGATCGTCTCGATCAGTCTCGGCGCTGCGCGCGTGCAGCCGACCGAGCGCCAGTCCGCGATCGATTTGGTGAACGCCGCCGATCACGCCCTCTATGCCGCCAAGGCCGGCGGCCGCAATCGCGTTGGAACCAGCTTGAATGTCGTGGTCTAGTTTTTTCGCCGGCATCGTTACCGCTGCCGCAATACTTAATTTTCTCGCCTTCTTCATCGTCCGGCAGCGCACGCTCCTGATCTACGCAGTGGCCTCTGCCTTGGCGATCGGATTCTACTCCGACCCGCCGCTTGCGCCGCTCTTCAATTGGATGGTGCTCGCGGTGACGGCGTACTTCACCGTCGAATTCCTTCGTATGCGCGAGTACGACGGCGCGTTCGCGCATGTCGTGCTGTGGAGCGCAATCGCGTCCGTCCTCTACCCTCTTGGACTGCGCTTCGCCGGGGGCGAGTCGGTACTAGCGGAAATCGGCTTGGGAATCGTCCTGCTCGCCGCGCTTGCCATCATTGCCGCCGGCTTTCGCGCGCTGGGACGCAGCTATCCGGGTGCGCGCTTCTTCATCGTCGGAAGTTTCGGCGGACTGCTCTTTGGTTTCGGCTTTCCATGGCAAGCACTGTGGTTTACGATTGCGCTCGCCGATCGTGTCTACGCAACGGCCGGCGACAACAGCCGCGAGGCGCGGGTCAGCAACGCGGAGCTTCAAATCCTGGCGGAGCTCGACCCGCTCACCGGCGTGCCGAATCGCCGCGCCTTCGACGAACACCTGACTGCGGAATGGAACCGTGCGCTGCTGACCGGAGGCTCCGTCGGCGTCATCATGATGGACGTCGATCATTTCAAGGAATATAACGACCACCTCGGACACGTCGCCGGCGATCTCTGTCTCTCGAAAATCGCACAGGCGTGCGCGGGCGCGCTCAAGCGCAACGGAGATTTTTTTGCGCGCTACGGCGGCGAAGAATTTGCCGCAGTCCTCAGCACGCAAAACGACGAGAACCTCGTGCTGGTCGCCGAACGCATGCGGCAAGCCGTCGTCGCGGAAGCGATGGAGCATCCAAGCGAACCAGGGGGACTTGCGACCATCAGCCTGGGAACGGCGCGCATGAAGCCGACGCGAGAGGATACGCCGATGAAACTCGTCGAGGCGGCTGACGAAGCGATGTACGAAGCGAAAGCACGCGGCCGCAACTGCGTTCGCGCAGGCTGAGCGATGGCGTGGATTCGTTCGCTCGGCCGCGACGATATCGGTTTTTGCTTCGAGCTTGCGAAAGCCGAAGGTTGGAATTCCGGGCGCTACGACGCCGTGCCGTTCTTCGCGGCGGACCCGGAGGGATTTTTTGTTGCGCTCGATGACGACGGCAACAAGCTCGGGTGCATCGCGGCCGTGCGCTACGAGACCTTCGGCTACATCGGAATGTTTCTCGTGCGGCCCGAGTTTCGCGGACGCGGCATCGGTGCCGAGCTGTTCGATGCGGCGTTGCGTCATCTTGGCGGATTGCCGATCGCGCTGGACGCCGTGCAGTCGCAGGAAGCACGGTACGCGAGGCACGGCTTCGAGCGCGCCTACACGACGTTCCCCTACAGCACCGGCGAGCGGGACGCACGCGATCGGTTTGCCAGCGGGATCGCTCTCGAGCGATTGCGCGTACTCGACGACGACGTCGTCGCGTACGATCGCGAATGCTTCGGTTCGGCGCGAGCCGCGTTTCTGCAAGCATGGGTCGCGCAGCCGGACGTCGTCGCATTAGTCGCGCGCTCGCTCAGCACGAGGGAGATTGTCGGCTACGGCGTCGGCCGCGAAGCGCGCGAGGGCACGAAGGTCGGTCCGCTGTTCGCATCGCGTCTCGACATTGCAGCAATTTTGTTCGATACGATCGCGCAGCGCACGCGGCCGCCGTGGCGTCTCGACGTTCCGGAGCCGAACTTTCCCGCAATCGCACTCACCGACGAACGCGGCTTAACGCGCGGCGCACCAAACGTGCGCATGTGGCGAGGAGCTCCGCCAAAGACGGAGCTCCAGCGCATCTACGGGATTACGAGCTTCGAGTTGGGTTAGTACACGACCGCGCACAGGACGGCGGCCCCGCTCGTGCCGCGCGATGTGTTGGGCGAGAACAGCAACGTGCCGTCCGGGCCGGTGATGACCGGTCTCGATCCGCGTCGCAACTGGCTTTGTGAATCGCAGGCGGTAACCGCCGCCGGCACGACCGGAGCCGCCGACGAGGAAATGCCTTGCAACCCTTGCACGCCGGTGCTCGCGAGCGTCCAGAACCAGCCGTCAGGCTGCATACCGATCCCGCCATAATACTGCGTGGAGACGTTCGTAAACGCGGATGCGGATGTCACATGCGTGGATGGTGGCGTGACTATTTCCACCTGACCGGTCGAGGCCGCAAAGTAGACGCTCGTGCCATCCGTAGTGCTCCCTTGGTTCGCATGGAGGACATTGCCGAATAGCAGGCGCTGATACGTCGCGATGCAGGGCGGCGGACCGGGGGTCGTGCAGATGCCGGCCGATGGCACCGCGCTCGTGTCGACAGCGAGCGCATCGAGGCTCGCGTACTTGATGTTCGCGATGTAGAGAGCGCCGCCGATAGCAGCCAAACCGCTGTCCAGCATCTCGCCGGTGTCTGTTCCAGGTGGCCCCCCGCTGATAAATGTCGTCTGCCCCGGATCCATTATTCTGCCGGCATCGGTGATCGTCTGGCCCGGTAAGTATCCAGCTGCCAAGTTCGGATTCACTCGTCCGGTTGAAGGGTCGATCCGCCACAACTCGCCGTCCCTGTCCATCACCCAAATGAAGCCGCCCATACTCGTCATGGCGCGCAGTGGAGATGCGCCGTTGAGGTTTGAGCTCGGGCCGCCCACTTGATACTCGGCGAAAACGCCGGGGCCGGGTTGAATCGTCGCGCCGCTCGGGCCGGCGGGATTGACCGCGGCTGCGTTGATGACCGCGACGGCAACGTATTGCAGGCTGCCTTTTCCGTTGTGTTCTGCGATCCAGACGTTACCGTCCGGCCCGATCATCATATCGTCCACGCCGCCGCTGCAACTCCCGCCCCGATTGCAGTTCGTCGCAGAAAGCGTGCTCGCCGGAGCACCGTTGAGTGACGTCACCGTGACCCCGGTCGGCGTGCCGTATCCGCTTGCCGTGTAGGGAATCGCGTACAGCGGAGTGCTGGAACTAAACATTCCGGCGTAGACCATTTTTCCGATGGGATCGTAGACCAGTGCGCCGATCGGACCGTTGTTGTTAAACGAAACCGTTCCGGTCGAGAAGGTTGTCGGCGTGATCGACACGGCGAGCGGTGAGGGAGCCGGCGATGGACCGGCAGCGGTAATCGTCACCTTTGCGCCGGGCACAAAACGTCCGTTATAGAGGACCGCGTACGAATCGCTCGCGTTGTTGAGCGTTATGCTGGAGGTTGCACTTGCAAACGGGCACGGGGTTGCGGTGCCGGCGCCCTGCGGAAGGTACACGAGGCACGTCGCGCCGCCGTTTTCGGTGTCGGTAATCGTCACGGGCGAGATCGCAACGTTTCCAGAGATCGTCGAGCCGTCGGTTGCGGTAAACGCGGCGGTCCCCGCAGCAGAATACACGTTGGGTCCGGCATTGCTCGGATAACTCGCCGCAGCGACGGACGGGTTCGGCATGCTAAGCGGCACGATCGCGGCTATGGCGTTGAGCGTCATGCTGCCGAGGATCGCGCCGAGCGTGGTGATCGTCAGGGGTGTCGTTGTGCCCGGCTGCGTCAAGGACGCGTCGGCATTCACTTGCGTGACCGTCACGCTGCTCGCTAAGAGCGAACCGGTGCCGTTCTGGCCGGTGTACGCAAGAATGTACAGATCGACGATGCCGACCGGTAATTGCGCGTTGACCGTGCAGATATAGGAGCCGGCGTTATTAAAACATTGCCCTGCAGGCGGCGGATTCGTACCGGACGTCGTGACGTTCACCGTTGCGGCGACGGTCGCGTTTGACGGCGGCGTGCCGCTCGGCGTCGCTGAGGCGCTCGTCGCGCCGATGTACTCGATCACGAGCGACTGCGTCGTGGTTGGGACGTAAGCCGGTTTCCGTACCGAGGATTGCGTCGACGGCGGCGTTCCAATCGTCACGGTAAACGTAACCGGAACCTTCGTACCGAGATGTTGAGCCGGCGTGGCCGGCAGCGACGACTTTCCACCGCCGCCGCATCCGGCGATCACAATCGCCGCCATAGTCGCAAAGAGCGCGAAGGCGCGCCTGTGTCGGAAACGCACGTTATACCTCAATGAATGCCGATGCCGGTGGGAGAAACGGTGGGAACGCCTGACGTGTCAACGCTGACCGTGCCCGCGGCCCCGCCTGCACTCGAGCTCACCGAAATCGTACACGTGCCCGCAGGCTGAACGCTGAGTGCCGTTACCGTGAATGCGCCGGATGGACCATTCGACGTCGTCGCAGTCGACGATCCGGCGATGCTGGCGACGCCCGAACATCCCGAGCCCAGCGTAGCGATAAACAGCGTTCCCGAGCCCGCGTTTGTTTGTGTGGCCGTTACGGCTTGCGTCGCGCCGTAGCCGACGCCCGAAAACGCGACCGTCGTTTTAGAAGCGCCGTTGACCATGACGCCGGGAGCGGTGCTGCCGCTCGGCGTCGAGCTCGATCCGCACGCCGTAAGGCACGCAGCAACAATGACGATAAACCAACGTCTCATCTTGCCCGTGTGTGCTGCACAAGCGGGCAGTCTTCCTGTCGTCGTACGTGCTTAGTAGCCGATTGACTTTGTCTTGACGTTTGCGAGCAAAGTATACTTTGCACCGTGCGTCGCGATGCAAAGTCCGCTTTGCGAATCGATCAGTACACGACGGCGCACAGCACGGCGGACGATGTGGCAACAAGGCTGCTGGAAATGTTCGGTGAGAAGACCAGCGTGCCGTTCGGAACCATTGTCATTGGGAATGCGCCGCGTTCCATATTGGATTGCGAACCGCACGCCGTGACCGCTGTTGGAATGATGGGCGCGGCGGACGATGTCATGCTCGTCAGTGCCTCAACGCCCCCGTTCGTTAGCGTCCACAGCCAATTGTCCGATGTGACGAAAACCCCACCGTGATAAGTCCCCGTGTACGCTCCCATTGAGCCCAGCAATGTAGCCGGTGGGGTGATTTTGCCCACGACCCCCGTACTGCTGTTGAGAACGTAGAGGCTCGTCCCATCCGTACCTCCGCCCATGATATTCGCGAGCGAGCCGGAGATCGAGCGCTGGTAGGTTGCAATGCACGGCGGCGGTCCCGACGGCGTGCACAGGCCAGACGACGGCGTCGCTGTCGTATCGACGGAAAACGCATCCAGCGATCCGGCTTTCTGGTCGGCGATGTAGAGCGTCGTCCCAATCGGCACCAGCGGCGAGAAAAATGCCTTCCTGGAACGAGCAACCGTTCCGGTTATCGGATTCGCGCCGGTCGAATCGGTTAGGGGAAACGCGCCGTTTACCGGTTCTGTCGGGGTTGTGCCTGGCGGGTAGCCGGGAGCAAGGTTAGGGCTCACCAGTCCAGTGGTCGGATTGATACGCCAGAACCCTCCGTCCTTGTCAATCACCCAGATGAATCCGCCCATGCTCGCGATGCTGTGCAATGGAGTCGTGGCGTAACCACCACTGCCCGGCGACGAAAACAGCTCGTATTCAGCAAACACACCCGCGCCCGGCTGGATTGCGGCGCCGCCGTTTGGATTCACGACCGCCGAATGAAGCACGGCGACCGCCACATATTGCGGCAGGCAGCAGTCCGTGCCGCCCGGCTCCCCGTTATGTTCGATCATCCAGATGTTGTTGTCGGGGCCGATCACCGCAGCGTTGATGCCGCCGGAGACCGCATTGAAGTAGAGTGCTGCGCTGCTGAGCGCGGTCGCAGCAAGTCCATTCACGGACGTGACGTTCACGGCGGTGGGCGTACCAAACCCGGATGCGCCGTATGTCACGCCGTACAGCGGCGTAGACGAATTACCGGTCCCCGCGTACACCGTGCTGTTTATCGGATCGTAGACCAGAGTACCGATCGGGCCTGCCCCTACTGCAAATGTGACCGATCCCATCGAGAAAACGGTTGGCGTAATCTGCACCGACAGCGGCGATGAAGCGCCGGTTGCCGATAAGCTAATCGCTCCGCCAGGCACGAACATACCGTTGTAGAGGACGGCATAGCTATCGCTGCTATTCGTCAGCGTGACGGATGATTTCGCCGTCGAGAACGGGCATGGCGTCGCGGTGGTCGCGCCTGCTTTGATGTACACGAGACAGCTTCCGCCGGAGGTGTCGTTGTCCGTGATTACTTCGCCGCTCAGCGGCGTGTTTGCAGGTATTCCGGTATAGGCCAGCGTTCCGGTAGCGGAATAGACGAACGGCGCAGAAGTGCTCGGATAGCTCGGCGCCGTCGTCGCGGGATTCGGAATTCCGTTTGGTACGATCGCCGCAATGGCGTTCAGTGTAACGCTTCCGCTCGCCGGGCTCGCGCCGAGAACGATGGCGACTGCCGTCGTCGTACCCGGCGTCGTCAACGCGCCGCTCTGGCTTACCTGAACGATGGCAACAGTGTTGGCAATAACGTTGCCCGTGCCGTTTTGACCGTCGTAGGCGATCACGTAGAAATCGAGTACGCCGACCGGCAATTGAACGTTAATCGTACAAATGTACGAGCCTGCGTTGTTGAAGCACGATCCTGCCGGTGGCGGATTCGTCCCGGACGTCGTGACGTTCACGGTCGCTGCAACAGTGGCCGTCGATGGCGGCGTGCTGCCGGGCACCGGCGTTGCGGACGGATTATCGCCGATGTACGCGATGACGATCGACTGCGTCGACGTCGGGAGATACTTCGGCGTACGTTGCGACCCGCTGCTCGTCCCCGTCAAGGGAATCGAGACCGTGAACGTCACGCCGACTTTTGATCCGAGCTGACCCTGCGGCATCGTGGGGAGCGCTTTCGAACCACCGCCTCCGCAACCGGCGACGGCGACGGCCGCGGCAATTGCGAGAAACGCGAGTGCGCGAACGTTACGGATAATCACGATGCCTCCAAGAGTATGGAACGATCAGTACACGACGGCGCACAGCACCGCGACGGTTCCGCTGCTGTCTTCGATATCTGGTGAGAACAGCAGCGTCCCGTCGGGCCCGGCGATGAGCGGGAACGAACCACGTACATGCTTGTTGCTGGAAGAGCACGCTGAAACATTTGCCGGCGACACCACACCCGGTGCTGTCATCCCAGGGAGTACCTGCACGCCAGTGCTCGAGAGCGACCAAAGCCAACCGTCTGAAGTGACGGCGAGGCCTCCAAGAATGCTCGTGAACGGGGCTTGCGATGTTACGAGCGATGACGGCAGAGTGATCTTGTCCACCTTTTGAGAGCTCGCGTCGATGACGTAGATGTTGGTTCCGTCCGTGGCCGCCCCATTAGGGACTTCTCTTGTCGAGTTGACCGAACCGATGAGCGATCTCTGGAACGTTGCAATGCATGGAGGCGGCCCAGCGGGCGTGCAAAGGCCGGTAGACGGCGTCGTGCTCGTATCGAGCGCGAGCACGTCGAACGACCGTGCGGCGGCGTCGGTGAAGTAAATAGACGCCCCTATTGGAAATACCGGGTTGTCGAAAACGGGTCCGTTGCCGGCGATCACGGTCGCACCGGTTGTGTCCGTGAGGGGATTTGACGTATTCGCGCCAGTTACCGATTGGCCGGGCGAGTACGCCGACCCTAAGTTCGGATTCACGGCGCCCGTAGCGGGGTTGATTCGCCAAATATCACCGCTATGGTCCATTGCCCAGATATAACCGCCGCTGGTCGCGATGGCCTTGAGCTGCGGCGATGCGTTGCCGTTCGGCCCCAATGCCGCCGGGCTCAGCGTGTATTCCGCAAAAACGCCCGCGCCCGGCTGGATGGTTGTGCCGTTTAACGGATTGATGACGGGACTATGAATTGCGGCGACGGCGACATATTGTGTGCTGCCGCGTCCGCCGTATTCGGCGATCCACAGATTGTTATCCGGGCCGATCGTCACCGCATTGACGCCGGACCCGGAAAGCGAGGACGCTCCCGACCCATTCAACGACGTGACGGTCACCGCTGTCGGAGTTCCGTACCCTGTCGAGGTACTGTAAGCAACCGAATACAGCGGCGTAGCGCCGTTCGCGATCCCGACGTATACCGTCTTGCCGGTCGAATCGTAGATGAGCGTCCCGTTCGGTCCCGTGAAGCTGGCAGCGAAACTTATCGGAGCTGTTGCGGCGAAAATCGTCGGCGTAATTTGCACGGAGAGCGGCGATGACGCGCCCGTTGCCGAGATGCTAAGCGTGCCAGCCGGCACGAATCTTCCGTTATAGAGAATGGCATAGCTATCGCTGCTGTTGCTGAGCGTCACTGAGGATTTTGCCGATGACATCGGGCACGGCGTTG
>JBOHTT010000026.1:0-9137 GCA_050733775.1 Vulcanimicrobiaceae bacterium | reverse complement strand
TATTGGCACCGTTTGATCGAAACCGCCTCCTGATGTGTCGAAGAGAGTATTGATGCCGAACGATTTAGCTACAGTTGAATCACTCAAGCGTGAGGTGAACGCTGCGATCGAGGCCCGTCGCGACGAGGCCATCGCGCTCTGTTCGGAATTTATTCGACGGCCGACAGATAATCCGCCGAGTGATACCCGCGCTCTCGTCTCTTTTATCACCGATAAGCTTGCGACGCGCAACATTCCGTTTCAGATACACGAAATCAAAGAACACAACCAGAACATCGTGTCAAGGCTCAAGGGCCGAAACAGCGGAACGCAGGTTCGCAATTTAGTCTTAAACGGACATCTCGACCAGTTCCCTGCGGGAGATCTCAGTCACTGGGACTTTGATCCGTATTGTGGAGACGTTCGAGACGGCAAGATTCTTGGAAGAGGCGCCGGTGATATGAAAGGAGGCGCCGCATCGCTCACGTTCGTGTTCATGCTTATGCGTGATCTGTCCGTTCCGCTGGACGGCGACCTGACGCTCATGCTCGTTGCTGACGAAGAAAGCGGCGGAGAATACGGGACGAAGTGGCTGCTGAATAACTGCGAAGACGTGCGCGGTAGTGCCATGCTAAGCGGCGAAGATACCGGCGCGCATTTAATACGAGTGGGCGAGAAGGGCAACTATTGGACGAAGATCACGATGACCGCCGACTCGGGCCATGGCGGTCTCGGGCGACGGGACACACCGATCACCCGAATGGCGGAGTTAACTCGCGCGCTCTATGCTGAAATTGCCGGGATACCAGGCACCACGCCGGAAGATCTTCGCGATATAGTGACATTCACTCGGAAGATGCTTGACGACGAATTCGGCTCAGGAACAGGGGTCATCGTTGACCATACTTCCGTGAACGTTGGGACGATCAGCGGCGGCGTTAAAGTCAATGTTACTCCGGGAAATTGTGAGATCAGCGTTGATATTCGCCTCCCCCTTGGTACTCGGGTCGATGATATTGCCGCGAAACTTCGCGCACTCGTCGAACGGCACTGCCCCGGTGCGACGATCGAACTGATCACATCGGCAGAGCCGAACTATACTCCACCATCGGCGGAGATTTTGCAAATGACACTGCAAAATGTAGCGGCGGTGAGCAAACACAAACCGGAGTGCTGGGTTACGTACACGACGACAGACGCGAGATTCTTTCGGTCTGTTGGAATCCCCGTGGCCCAAGTAGGGCCGGCCGTGTACAGCATGGGCGGACCCAATGAGTATATCCACGTCGACGAGTACCTCGACGTGCTCAAGATTCACGCAGGCACAATTATCGATTACTTGTGCCGGAATGCATAGCTATCGACTAAGTGAGGAGAGCAATCGTGGATAAAGATATGAAGTCCGAGGCGACTGGAAGCAAAAGGCGCGAATTTCTATCGCAGTTAACCGCCGCAGGCATTGCTACCGGCGCCGCGTCCGCTTTGCCCTACGCAGCAGATGCTGCTGAATCTGCGGATCGAAAAGTAAAGCTGGACTACTATTTTTATTCGCAAAGCTACAACCCGCTGGACTACGAGATCTGTATGGATCTCGTAAAAAACATGCGCACGCTTGGCGTGGACGTCAATGCGCAGCCGCGGCCTGACTGGGTTAGCCTCTTCTCGGCGATGGATCAACCGTGGAACTACGATATGGCCACCGGTGGATATGGTGGTACGCCTCCGCGCTTAGATCCGGACGTTCTGCTGTACGGGACGTTGAGCGGCTCGCTCGCAAATCAGCGAGGCTCCTATAACGTAATGGGTTACAGAAGCAAAGAAGTCACGGCACTGCTTGAAGATCAGCGTCGTACTCTCGACCTCAAAAAGAGACGCGCGCTGTGGTACAAAATACAGGAGTTGGCCGCGAGCGATAACTGCATGTTTCCACTCATGCACTATAAGGACATCTGGGCTTACAATAAAGGAAAATTCAAAGACTATAAGTTCATGATCGGCGCCGGAGCCCACAATATCTTTTCATTGACTGCAATTGAGCCGACGGGGTCGGATAAAACACTTGTGGGGGCGTACAAGGAAGCCATTACCCACGTCAATCCCATGAACATCACATCGATGACGGACTTCGCGTTCGTCTGGTGGTTGATCTACGATCCGCTGATGCAGATCGGTCTCGATGCCAAGCCTGTCAATTGGCTGGCTAGCGACGTTAAGGTGGTAGATGATCTTACCACGGTCATCACGTTGAGAAAAGGCGTAAAGTTTCACGACGGCAGACCGCTCACCGCCGATGATGTCAAATTTACCTACGATTATCACCTGCAGTGGAAGGTGCCGCAGATCTATCCGTTCGTTGAACCTCTCGCTAAGGTAGAGAAGCTGGACGATTCGCGCGTCAAGTTCACCTTTAAGAGACCTTATGCGCCTCAGATGACGGCGACTTTCGTGCTCGTCGGCATTCTGCCAAAACACGATTGGGAAGGAGTGCTGCAGAAAGAAGGCATCACGAATCCGGCGCAGCGGAAAAATATTCCAGCTATTGGAAGCGGTCCGTTTCAATTCGTTGACCTCGAGCCTCGGCAGCAGCTCGTGCTGAAGCGAAATCCGAATCATTGGGCAGCGCCCAAGGTCGAGCGTTACGTTGAGGCGTTCTACAACACGCAGGATGCGATCGTGCTGGCCCTTGCCTCGGGTGAGGCGCATTTCAATTGGGGATACGGATTAACGCCGTCGGACACCCCAAAGATTGCGCAGAACAAAGATTTGGCTACCGCGGTGCTGCCTGCACAGCGCCTCACATGGGTGGCACTGAATCTGCGACGGCTACCTGGCAGCGATCTCGCTTTTAGGCAAGCGTTTTCTCATGTCTTCAACCACGAGCATTACGTCAAGGACATCTACGGCGGCTATGGAGAGCCACAGGCGTCTCTCGTCCCGCCAGGGATCGTTTTCTGGTCAGATCCTAAAAAGCCGTTCTATCACAAATTCGATCTGGCCGGAGCGCGCGAGATACTTAAAAATGCAGGCTACACCTGGGACGGCGAGCAGCTTCTTTATCCGAAGAACGTCTCCGATAAGACGAAGCTAAGCACGACGATGCTCTAGAGAATACCGATAGTATCGTGGCACGTGGAACGTTCTTCCTTCGTCGTGCCGCTCAGAGCATCGCCGCATTCTTCGTGCTGGCGACGTTGATCTTCTGCATCTTTCGCCTGCTTCCGGGCAACCCTGTAGGCGCCGTCTCGTCTCCAGAGATGACGGAGGCTGTTCGGCACGAGCTCATCGTACGGTTTGGCCTCGATCAGCCGGTTTACGTACAATATTTCCGATTTCTTAAAGAACTCGCCGTCGGCGATTTCGGGACATCGTTCACCTACCAACAGCCTGTGCTGCCAATTGTCTTAGATCGTGCAGCCAACACCGCCACCATCATCCTTCCCGCGTTCGTTCTCTCCTACGGCCTGGGATTCGCATTGGGAGTGATAGCGGCATGGAAGCGCGGCACCGCGATTGACAGTTCAATCGTGCTCTTCGTACTCGGTTTCCGCTCGGCACCGATGCTGTGGACCGGTATGATGGCGCTGTTTCTGCTTGCTTTCGTGTGGCCGCTATTTCCCGTTGGCGGAATGCGTTCGCCGGGGTCCTTCTCTTTTGGATTTGAGAAGTACCTCAATCCGGATTTTCTCTGGCATCTCACGTTGCCGCTCATCGTATCGAGTCTCTATTTCCTCGGTTTTCCGGCGATCTTGACCAGGAACGCGATGCTGGAGGTCGTCGGAGAAGACTTCATCGAGCTGGCTCGTGCGAAAGGCCAAACGGAGGCCGGCATCATGTTCCGGCACGCTGCGAGGAACGCAATCCTGCCTCCGGTGACCGCCGCCGCAGTCTTCATCGGATGGGCATTCGGCGGGATCCTCGTCCTCGAATACGTCTTCTCGTGGCCGGGTCTTGGAACGGAAATGGTCCACGCGGTAGGTGCTCGAGACTATCCGCTCGCGCAGGGCTGTTTCATGTTCATCGGCATTCTCATTCTTCTCTCGAATTTGGTAGCCGACGTTCTGTACTCGTGGCTCGACCCCAGAATTTCCCAATGAGGACTACGTGAGATTTCTGCCTTCATTTGGGCGCAACAAGCTCGCTTACGCGGGGCTCGTTGTCTTTGCGAGCATCGCTCTCCTGGCTCTACTGGCTCCTTTTGTCGCGCCCTACGATCCGCATGAGATGTCGTACACCGCCTCCCATCAGTTGGAGTCCCTCTTGAAGCCTTCAGCGCGACATTGGCTAGGCACAACGTTGCAAGGCCGTGACGTCTTAAGTCAACTAATTTTCGGCACGCGCATTGCACTGCTGGTTGGCATCGTCGACGCCATCCTGATCGGCGTGATCGGCACCGGGGTTGGAATTGTCTCTGGATACTACTCCGGCAAGGTGGACCAAATCTTGATGCGATTGGTCGACATTCTGTACTCTATTCCGTTCGAACCATTCGCAATCGCGGTCCTGGCGATTCTCGGAACCGGCCTTTGGCGGCTAATCCTCATTATCGCGATTTTACTCTGGCGAGATCCGGCGCGCGTCATACGGGCGCAGACGCTGTCGCTCGTACAGCGTCCCTACGTCAAGAGCGCGCGGGCAGCCGGCGCCGGCGACCTTCGGATCATGCTCGTGCACATCGCGCCGAGTGTGCTGCCTCTTTCGCTCTCGTATATGGCTTTAAGCGCAGGTTGGTCAATTATCGCTCAGACAAGTATTAGCTTTCTGGGATTTGGTGACCCGAATGCTATTAGCTGGGGCACGATGTTGAACGATGTGTTCGCCAACGGGCAGACGGGTAACGCATGGTGGTGGTCGGCTCCGCCGGGATTGATGATCGTGGTCCTTGTGTTGTCGATCTTTTTGATGTCTCGCGCTTACGAGGAAATGGCCAATCCGCGGCTACGCAAATGGTAACGCCATTGCTCAGTGTCCGCGATCTGCGCATTGACTACCGGCTCGAAGACGGTGTCATTCGAGTCATCGATGGTCTTTCTTTCGATGTACAAGCCGGTGAAACGATCGCACTCGTTGGTGAGTCCGGATGCGGCAAAAGCACCGTCGCGAAGGCAGTGCTGGCGATGCTTCCCAACAACGCAGTCGTCGCCGGCGGCACAGTCGAGTTCATGGGCCGCGATATTTTGCGCCTCCGTCAGCGAGAGCTTCGGGACCTGAGATGGCGCGAGATTGCATGGATTCCACAAAATGCAATGAATGCTCTCGATCCCGTCTACACCTTCGGCGACCAAATGCGAGAGGTGATGACGATCCATGGTGAACGCGGCAAAGAACGAATACGGAATCGTATTCTGGAAGTCTGCGAATTCGTTGGCTTAAAGCCTGACCGGCTCTACGCTTATCCCCATCAGCTCAGTGGAGGGATGAAGCAACGAGTCTGTATCGCAATGGCACTCTTGCTGAGCCCGAAGTTCCTCATCGCCGACGAACCCACAACGGCGCTCGACGTCATGCTGCAGCAGCAGATTGTGCGCACCATACGCCAACTCCAAGAGCGACTCGAACTTACCGTGATTTACATTTCACATGACATTGCGCTCGTGTCGGCGCTTTGTCGTAGCATAGCCGTAATGTATGCCGGCAGAATCGTCGAATCGGGGCGCTCGGAGCACGTGCTCAGAAATCCCGCGCACCCGTATACGATGGGTCTTCGGCAGGCTGTCCCTACGCTGAGGCGACGCACGGAGCTGATTTCGATTCCCGGTGCGCCGCCCGATCCACGATTTCCGCTGAATGGCTGTCGGTTCGACTCGCGCTGCCCGTTTCGAACAGAGCTCTGCGGTGTCCAAGAGCCTAGCCTCGAGAGGGTGAGCGAAAATCAGCTGTCACGCTGCCACTACAATTCCGAAGCCGAGCGGTTTCGCGCTCGAGCTGCACGCGCAGAGACGTGGGCGTGACCGCTGTGTCTCAGGACGCATTCGTCCAGGTGCGTTCCGTCAGCAAACAGTTTAGAGCGCAAGGACAGTTCCCGATTGTGCGAAGGCGACGGTCGGATGTTACAGCCCTTCACGATGTGACCCTGGACGTTTTTCGTGGCGAAATATTTGGTGTAGCGGGCGAAAGTGGCAGCGGGAAGACGACGCTCGCCGAAATTATCGTTGGCCTGAATTTACCGACGTCCGGGAGCGTTGTCGTCGGCGGCAAGGACGTAGGAACGTTCAGCCGACGGGATCTCAAGTCGTTCCGCCGCAAAGCGCAAATCGTATTCCAAAATCCGTACGACGCGCACAACCCACGCTTTACCGTACACAGAACGGTCGAAGAACCGCTCAAGATTCATGGAGAGCGTACGGCAGTGCGACATGCCGCTGTCGACAAGGCGCTTCGACAAGTAGGGCTCGAACCGCCAGAGCGGTATCTTGACAAATTCGTCCATCAGCTCAGTGGCGGCGAACGTCAGCGCGTTTCTGTTGCCCGAGCCATTACGTTAGCGCCGGAGCTGCTACTTGTCGATGAGCCGACTTCTATGCTCGACGTTTCGGTTCGCGCAGGTGTTCTCAATTTGCTTAAAAAGCTAAATCAAACAGAACACCTGACGGTCATCATCATTTCCCACGACCTCTGTTCGCTCGCTCAAGTAACGGATCGCATCGCCGTCATGCGTCATGGAATGATTGTCGAGCTCGGCCACACGGCATCCATCATCAGCACGCCTGTGCATTCATACACGCGCGCCCTTCTCGCTGCCGTGCCGGATTTCGATGTCGATCTAGGCGACAATCCTCCGTGGATACAACGCGACCTCCCATCTGCAGCTGACGATGGCGAGACGATAAGCGACGGGATTGATGACCGTACCGAACTGGTTCAAGTGAGCGAGGGACACTTCGTGCGGGTTCAAGCGTCATGAGTGCTTCAGTAGCGAGTACAATTCTCGAATACCTAGCTTCACAACGTGATGCGATGCTCGACTTAGTCAGGGATCTTGTCGCCATACCAAGCCACTCCAGCCAAGCAGCGGGAACGAATGCGGTCGGCGATCTGATTTGCCAAGAGCTCGAGGCAATCGGCTATTCCTCCGAACGGCTTCATGGCGAACGCCTGCCGGCGGAACTGCGGTGGCTCGAAGAGATGATGCTCGCGGGGTACGATCCGAGCAAGCTTGGCGATCAGCGCGTCGCTCGGTGGCATGGATCAGGACACGGTAAAATCGTACTGCTTGGCGATGTCGATACCGCGTTCACACCTGAGAAATTGTTTCCATTTCGCGTTGAAGCGGGCCGAGCGCTCGGCCCGGGCATTGCCGACATGAAAGGCGGCCTTGCGGTTGCCGTGTATGCGTTAAAGGCGCTGCACGCAACCGGCTACATGAACTTAGCCGAAGTAACCTGTGTTTTTAGCTCCGATGAGCAGTCGGGAAGTTTGGATTCTCGTAAACTGATCGAAGAGTCTGCGCGCGACGCAAATTGGGTCTTCTGCATGGAATGCGCCCGAAATGGGGCCGACCTTATGGGATCTCGTGCTCAGACAGGGGTCGCTAAACTCGAAGTCTTCGGTCGCGAGGCTCACGCAGGCAGCGCTTACGGTACGGGCGTGAATGCGATCGAAGCGATGGCACGCAAAATCGCGCCCATTCAGGCGCTCACCGATTCCGGCCGTGAAATATTCTTATCCGTCGGTCAAATAAGCGGCGGCTGGCGACGCAGTGTCGTTCCGGGACACTGTGCCATCACGATCGACATACGAACGCCGGGATCCGATGCCTGGAATGAAATCGAAGCAAAGTTGCGTCGAATCGCGGACAACGAAGATGTTCCCGGCTCGCACTCGTCACTTTTGATTGCATCGCATCGCCCAGCATTGCCGTGGACGGCTGACACGGACAAGCTGATTGCAATCACCCGGGAGGCCGGTAACGCCGTGGGTGTGAAATTCGACGTCATACGGTCGCCGGCCGCTGGCAGCTCAGCATTCGTTGGGCCGCTCGGAGTACCGTGCCTCGATGGGATGGGGCCCGTAGGCGGTGACTTGATGACGGACCAGGAGTTTATCCTGATTCCAACGCTGGCCGCTCGCGCGGCGTTGTTGGCAACGACCATGCATGCGCTGGGCGCCGGCGCTTGGTCGATCTAACAGCGCACGATGAGGTCGATCTCGACGAGCGCACCAAGTGCGAGATTCGTTACGCCTACGGTCGTTCGAGCCGGAAACTGCCCGGCCTTGAAGTAGCTGCCATAGACCTGGTTTACCGCCGCGTAATCGCCGGAGAAATTGACGAGATAGATCCGCACCATCACGGCACGGTCTAGACCGGTTCCGGCGCCGCGAAGGACCGTTTCGAGATTCGTCATCACCTGCTTCGTCTGCTCGGCGGCGCCGCCCGCAATCAAGGCTCCGGTCTTCGGGTCGACACCGAGTTGCCCGGTAACGAACAGGTACTCGCCGGCGCGAACCGCGTGGCTATAGACCGCCGTCGCCGGCGGCGGCGGGGCATCGGGAATCATCATGAATTCGAGCGTCATGCTCGCGCGTTCGTTTTTCCGGCTTACAATCCCGGGCTGGCTTGCGTCATACCGCCGTCGACGGTGACCGTCGTTGCCGTCAGATAGCTGGCGTCGTCGCTCGCGAGGAATGCGACGACTTTCGCGATTTCCTCAGGTGACGCCATACGGCCGAGGGGAATCGCGGCGTCGAGCCTCTTCATCTTCTCGGGGTCTTTGAGCGTCGAGACGTTGATCGGCGTCGCGACGGCGCCCGGTGCTACCGCGGCGACACGAATGTTATGTGCGGCGAGCTCGACTGCCGCCGTTCTCGTCAACATCCGCATTCCGCCTTTGGAGACGCAATACGCGGTATTGCCGGGCATCGGCCAATCTTCGTGAACCGACGAGACGTTGATAATCCGTCCGCCGCCGCCTTGCGCGATCATCTGCTTAGCCGCGAGCTGCGTACCAAAGAACGCACTCTTCAGATTGATCGCGAGCACTTCGTCGTAGGTCCGTTCGTCCGTGTCCAGGACCGAATTGCGCGTTTCGATACCGGCGTTGTTCACCATGATGTCGAGACGGCCGAATTTTCTCACCGCGGTAGCGACGAGCTTCTGTAGGTCTTCTATCTTGCTGACGTCGGCCTCCACGCCTATCGCGCGCTCGCCGAGGCCTTTGACT
>JBOHTT010000025.1:0-14380 GCA_050733775.1 Vulcanimicrobiaceae bacterium | reverse complement strand
TTGCGCCGCGATCTCGCCGGACGGCCGCTGCGCGATGCGCGCGAAGCCGGCAAGATCGCGCGCGTGCGCCTGCCGGAGCATGAACGAGCGCAGCGGCGCAATCGCGCGTTTCACGAACGAACTTTGTGAGAGTTTGCCGTGCGCGTAGGGTGTCACCGCGTCGCGACCGATGGTTTGCAGCGTCGGCGTCATGACGAGCAGCGTGAGCATCATCGCAAGGCCCGTGAGCACCGCGTTGGGCGGGATCGTCGGCGAGCCGATAGCGGAGCGTACCAGCGAAAGCACGACAACGATCCGCACGAACGATGTCGTCATCACCGCGACGAACGGCAAAATCGAAAGCAGCGTCAGCGCAGCGAGCGCGTCGAGCGGCAGCGATGCGCGCGCATGCGACCACAGCGCGAAAAGATCGTCCATCGCGCCATCCTGGGCGCGAGACGTTACCGTCGCGTTGCCGCGATAGGGCTAGGGCGTCTCCGGTCGCTCGATGAGCTCCGTGATGCGCACGCCGAAGTTGTCGTCGATTGCAACGACTTCGCCGCGCGCGACGAGTTTGTTGTTCACGAGCAAATCGACGGGACCGCCGGCGAGACGATCCAGCTCGACGACCGAACCGGTTCCGAGCTTGAGAATGTCGCGAACGTTCATTTTGGCCTTGCCCAATTCGGCAGTGACCTGAAGCGAAACGTTCAGGAGTAAATCGAGGTTTCTGCCGTTCTCGGACGTCTTCATATCAATTCGTGCACCTTAAAGGCGGTTCGATCGCCCAGTATACCGCCTTCACCGGCCGCGACCGTTTCGAGCCCCAAGTTCAGCGTAGCGAAGGCCCCTACCTTGGTTTCCAGCGGGACGACGTCCCCGACTGCGAGGCCCGCAACGGTAAAGATATCGACATTTCCCGTACCGAGCCGCACCGAGCACTCGATCGGGCACGTTTCGAGGAGCTCTGCATGCAGGAATGTGCGCTCCGCCGGGTGCCGCGGCGCGCCCAGCGCGATCGCGAGCGTTGCATCCGCCGGCACGCCGAGCCGAAGTTCGAAATAGGTTGTCGGTACGCTGCACGCTTCTTCCGCCGGCGCGCGGCGGGCGCCGCACAACGACTCGAGGCACGCAGCCAACTGCGCCATGCAGCGCTCCAACACGCACGATTCGAGCCGCGAAAGCGAATCGTGCGATCCTTCTTCACCGAAGGCAGCGGCTACGATTCGCCGTGCCGTTGCTTCCTCGATCAGCATTACGGCGTCGCGCACTTCGCCGCACACGTTGTAGCATCGACGTCCTTCGCGCAGTCGCTCCCAATCGCCATCGGCAAGCTCGACGGGCGGAATAACGCGAACCGCGAGCTGCGCTTCAAAGCACGCTTCGAGTTGTGCCGCCATCGCATTCGCGGCCGTAGCAACATCCCGAGCCGACAACGGTGAACGGCGAACGAAGCGCGCGACGCGCAAGCGCGCGTCGACCGCATCGGGCGCCCACGTCATTTCGCGAACCATCACTTCACGAGATCGAGCGCACCGCGTATGACGCCGTTCTGCGTCCGCTGGAGCGCGCCGAGCGCACGCAGCGCGAGATACGCGTCTTGCAAACGCGCGATCGCGGTGTCGGGATCGAGCCGTCCAATGGCGCGGCGCTGTGGGAAGACTGCGGAAAAATGTCCGTCGTTCGGCGTGCCGAGAAAGGGAACGACGTTCGCGGGTGGTCGCGCATGCGTGGCGTCGACGCGCTCGAGTTTCGTGCCGGCCGGAAACCGCGCGAGCGCGATGTGACCGACGACGACGCGCTCGACCTGCGCTTGCATCGTCTTCGGATCGACGATCGTGCGCGCGTAGCCGAACACGCCGTCGGGCTCGATGCGCACGTCCTGCGTGCGCTCGAGCAATGCATCGTTTCGGTCGACGCGCAACTCGCGCGGCGTCCCGGAAGTATCGCCGGACGAAAAGCCGAGTACCGGAGCGCCGTCGCTGCTAACGAGCAGGCCGTCGCGTACGGAAAGCATGCCGTCGCGCGTGAACGCGGGCTTGTTCGGATCTCCGGCGACGAGATATGCGTCGGGCGGAAGCGCGATGGACAGCGCATCGCGCGCCGGCTCGCTGGATTCTTCACGAATCGCATCGGCAAAATTCGGCTGCGCGCCTCCGGTATACAGCAGTCGCAAATCTTCCGCGCGCAGCTCGACGGCTTCGGCGGCACGCGCAACCCCGGATGACGTCATCGTACCAGCACTCCGATCCCGGCGAGCGCAAATCGCGCCTGCGCGAGCGCCTTTTCGACTTCAGTGCGCACCCCAGCCCCACAAATTGCAGAGAGATACACGCGCTCATCTCGCCGCAGAACGTGGATGATGACGCGGCCACTCGGCAACTCAATCATAAAGCGAGATGCGCTCGAATCACTTCTGACTCTCGCGACGATCTCTTTTGCAAGCGGCGACGCCTGCGCTCTTCTTTCCACTTTGTCATCCCGAGCGTAGGCGGAGCGAAGCGTAGCCGTAGTCGAGGGACAGCGACGCAGTGGCAAGGTTACCGCGGTCCCTCGACTGCGTTTATCCTGAGCGTAGCGCAGCGGAGTCGAAGGACCGGGATGACAAACGAGGGCCGAGTGGCCTCGAGCGCAGCGTGCAGGCGGCTGACGTCCGGCAACACCCTTCCGCGAAGCAAGGTGCAACGCACTATACCAAGCCTGCGATAGCGCCCGTCTGTCGACACATGCAGGCGCAGTGATGAGATCGAATCGAGCAGCGGAAGCGTTCATGCCTCCTATGCTAGCGGCGAGATGTTACCGCGTTGTATCGATCGTTGGTGTGCTGTTTTGCGGCGCGTTCTTGTACTGCTGGTACGAGCCGAGGACGTTCTCGACGTACGACTGCGTCTCGGCGTACGGCGGGACGCCGCCGTAACGCTCGACGGCGTTCGGTCCGGCATTGTAGGCAGCGACCGCTTTGGTGACGTCGCCGCCGAAACGGTCGAGCATGCTGCGCAGATAACGCGCGCCGCCCCAGACGTTTTGGTCGGGATCGTAGGCGTTCGTCACGCCGAGCGACGCCGCGGTTTCCGGCATCAGCTGCATGAGACCTTGCGCACCGGTTTTCGAGGTTGCATTGGGATCGAAGCCGGACTCGTTGGCCATCACGGCGCGAACCAAATCGGGATCGACGCCCCACGTTTCTGAGTTGGCTTGCACGAGCCGATCGATTTGCGCGGGAGGCATCGCCGCAGACGAATTTTGTTCTTTGCCGAGCGCCTGTTGCACCATTCCGGCAAAGCGTCCGCTTTGCGGCGCGTTGTTGACCGAGGGCGTAACGGCGCCGTCGTCCGGCGGGACGCCGAGGATCTGGTTGATGCGGGCTTGGACGCGCAGGATGTCGCTTTCAAAATCCATGCTTATACGGTATCGGCAAGCCGGGTGAGATCGCCCAGCGTCTCGGACGCGGGAACGGCCTCCGGTCCCTGGCGGAGGAATGCCTCGAGAGCGGCCTCTCCGGCGACGGCTCGGGTCACCTCCGCTTCGGCGGAGCGCAAGCCCAGCTCCCGTGCTTCGCGGGAGTCGTCGAGGCGCGCCAGGGCAGCGCGAATGCGCGCGGCGGCGTCCTTGTGGCGCTCGTCGACCGCCGCCGGCATCGGGCGGCTCAGGCTCGCCGGCACGTCGATGGCCGGGAACGCGCCACGGTCGGCGCGCCGCCGGGACAGGACGATGTGGCCGTCGAGATACGAGCGCGCTGCCTCAGCCACCGGGTCGGCAGCATCTACCGCATCCGAGAGCACCGTGGCGATGAGGGTGATCGAGCCGAAAGCCGTCGCGCCGGCTTGCTCGCAGAGCGCAGCCAGACGCGGCCAAACGCCGGGGGGATAACCGCCGCGTGCGGGGAGCTCGCCCCTCGCAAGGCCCGCCTGGCGCGCCGCGTCGGCGTAGCGCGCCAAGCTATCGAACACGACGGCGACGTGAAGACCATAATCTCTTAGCGCCCGTGCGTGCGCAAGGGCGAGATCGCCGGTGGCGAGCTTCTCGCCGGCGCTGCGATCTGACGGTGCGCACACGATCGTCGTTCGCGAATCGCACGCCGCGATGCGCGCCTGTGCTTCGTTGGCGCGCTCGCCGACGAGCGAGATGACGACCGCATCGGCCTCGATGCCGCGCGCGATCGCGTCGAGAAGGCACGACTTCCCGCTGCCGGGTGGACCGAAAATTCCAATGCGCATGCCGCGCACGAGCGTCAACAATCCGTCGATCGCGCGAACGCCGCTCCACAGCGGGACGCGCAGTGGTTCGAGTTCCACCGGCGGCGTTGCACCTGTATGCGGCAGTCGCCGGCCTTGCGGCGGCGGACGCCCATCGAGCGGCTTCCCCATACCGTCGACGGCGCGTCCGAGCAGCGGAATACCGAGGACGCATCGCTCCGCGCCGTCTTCGGGCGCGACGACGATGCGATCGCCATCTATTGCGACCACCGTTGCAGGCAACGATCCGATCGCGACGCGATCGCCGATGCGTGCACTGCGCACGCGCGCAACGATACGCGTTGCGGTCACGATAGTGCGCGATCGATTGCAGCATGCAATCGGCGCCCGAGCGATGCATCGATCCACGTTTCGCCGTCGGTGGCGAGGATTGCAATATCGCCGTTACGCTCCTCGACGCTGATTTCGCCGTCGAAGCGCAAGCGATGCACTAAATGTTCGACGATTGCATGAACGTCGATCGGTGCGAGCGCGAGCTCGCGACCCACGACTTCGGTCGCGATTTCTCTAAGCAAACGCTCGAGCGCGCACGCCAGCCGTTCTTCCCATCGCGCGACGGCGAGACGCTCCGGCGGCGGGGTTTGTGGAATGAACGCAGAGATCGGCGGCGCTTCCGGCGGAGGCGGAGCGCGAAAGATCTCGGCAAAACTTTTGAATTCAGCGGCCATGCAGCACGCTTTCCGCGCTCAAATCTACCAGCAGCGGCGAACGCCGACGAGCCAGACGTTCGACGATCGCGCGTCGTTCTGGTACCGGATAGAGCTCGAGCACCGCCGTTGCAAGAGGCGTCCCGAGCGTTGCAACGATCGCCGCGGCTACGTGCGGCGGTTCTCCTTGCAATGCGCGAAAGACGGCGCCGGCATCGCGCGTCTGCATTTGCGGCGCGGCGCGCTGGAGCGTCCGGCGTCGAATGAATTCACCGGCCAGCGTCGTCATCGGCTGCGCGCACACGCGCAGAGCAACGATTGCGACGACCGCAAGGGCGAGCACCGGAATTGCCTCCGCCACAATACCGAGCGCATAGGCAAAACGTCGCGGAGCAGCACCGTATGGTCGATCGAACGGCACCGCCTCGATGCTGAGCGTATCTCCGCGACGAGAATCGAGACCGCTTGCCGCGGCTGCGACGTCACGAATCTTGTCGAGATCGAAATTACGGCGCGCGTCGACGATCACGGCAATCGATACGCGT
This sequence comes from Vulcanimicrobiaceae bacterium, assembly GCA_050733775.1. Taxonomy (GTDB): domain Bacteria; phylum Vulcanimicrobiota; class Vulcanimicrobiia; order Vulcanimicrobiales; family Vulcanimicrobiaceae; genus JAFAMS01. Next base: position 8,953 of record JBOHTT010000025.1, on the reverse strand, counting down.
GCGACGCTTCCGGCGGCAAGCTCCTTACGTTCCTCGTGAAGGTCGCTGCCGCGATCCATTGTCGTCTGACGGCGCGTATAGCTTTTCTTCTCGCCGGTGAAGTGCTCGTCGAGGTCGCGGTGCGCGATCGTTGCCGCTCCCGGTCTCCGGCGCACATCGTGCGACTCGGTCGCGACGGAATTGCGTTCGACGTGCACGCGCACGATCGTCGTGCCGGAGCCAAACGCAGCATCCAGGGCCGACTGAAGGGCGTTTTCGCGCCGCGAGCCGTCATCGCCCCGATCGTCGTCCAAGGCGCCGCGATCGTCGACGACGGTGACGTGACCCGCGTCCAATCCGGGAACGCCTGCCGCGACGAAAGCGCGTACAGCGACCAGCGTCGATGAGGTCAGCGCGCCGCCCGGCGCGGCGGTCAGCCGCACGCTCGCCGTTGCCGGCGTCGGCGATTCGTCGGCGAAGATTCCACCGCGCGCCGGCGCGATGATCACGCGCGCATCCGCAATGCCGCCGATTCCGCGCAAACCTTTCTCCAAATCGCCCTCGAGGCCGGTGCGTGCTTGCGCATCTAAGATAGCCTGCGGCGTCAACGTCGAGACCGTTGCAAGCGCTTCGCTGGTTCCCATCACGTGTGCGTGCGGAACGCCGGCCATCGCGAGGCGCGCCAGGATTTCGCTGCGTCCTCGCGCATCGACGCGCACATTGTCGTGCGCGGGCACGAAACCTACGTTCCACACCGAAAGCTGCCCGTCGACCTCTAAAAGCTGATCCGGTTTGAGCGCGGTCGCGAACAGCGGGACGCGCGTGTCGCGGCTAAAGAACGCGACGAGCGCCGCAATCGCGATAACTGCAACGACCGTCGCAACAACGCCCAGCTGGACGCGGCGCTCCAGCGCGTTCCACCGTTCGAGCAAACCCTCGAGGGTCACACCTGCATGCCGAAGAGCGTCGAGATCGCTTGCGTCGTGCGCTGCGCGGCCGTGGTTGCGAGCTGCAGCATCACATCGGCATTCGCGCGCTCGACCATCATCTCGATGAGTCCACCGCGATGCTCGGCAAAAGCGCGCTCAGCAGCATCGGCGCGGTCCAGCGCAGCGCCGGCAACGTCGACCAGATTTTCGAACGTCGTTGCATTGCGCGACGCATCGGGCAGCGGCGCGACCGAAGGCGCCTCTTGCAGCGGCGTGTCGGGCTCGAGCGTCGTGACGTTCACGACCGGCCCAGATCCATCGTGCGCTCGGCGATGCGCTTTCCGACGTCGAAGATCGAGGCATCGGCTTCGTACGAACGCTGCGCATCGAGCATCGACACCATCTCCGCCAGTGCATCCACCGGCTCGTTCGTTTCGTGGACGTGCGGCTCGAGATCGTCGCTGAAATCGGCATTGTCCACGAAGTCGGCGACGAGCCGATGATATTCGTGCTCGGGCGTCGAGGCTTGGGCAGCGGCGACGTTACGAGCCGCGAGCTCGAGCATCGTTCGTTCCCGCGCCATGCCTTGCGCAGCCAGCCCCAAGAGATCAAATTCCATGCGTCACGATCCGCACTTCGGACAGATGCGCGTGCAGCGCGCCGAGCAGCGCCTCTTCGAACAGCGCGCTCTCGCCGATCTGCGCCATCCGCTTCTCGTCGCGCTCCGGCAATCGCGCCAGCGCGGTTAGGCGATCGCGCGCACCAACGGCTTGCGCCGCGACGGTCGCAAATTGATTCGGTTCCATTTGCGGAGCTTACGCAGACGAGATTTCAGAGAGATGAACCCCGCATTGACGTTGGGGGCGAGCTCACCATGACAGCTGGAAGTACGCCTCCGCTCATCATTGACGAGACGGCATAACAACGATCGCGACCAAGCCGATAGTGTAACTGCTGTGGCGGTTCGGCCCGGTTATCGTGCCGCTGAGGCCGCTATCTCTTACTGAACTGGAAGCGTTTACGGGCGCGTTTGCGACCGTACTTCTTCGATTCTTTTTCGCGCGGATCGCGCGTGAGCAGACCGTTACGTCGCAGCACTTCGCGCAGCGACTCGTCCATCGCGACGAGCGCGCGTGCGATGCCGTGACGGATCGCGCCGGCTTGGCCGGAGCTGCCGCCGCCTTGCGTCTTCACGACGACGTCGAAACGGCTAAGGCTCTGCGTCGCCTCGAGCGGCTGACGAATGATCTGCCGCAGGATCTCGCGCGGGAAGTAATCTTCGACCGGTTTTTTGTTGACGGTGATTTGTCCGGACCCTAGCGCCAGCTTCACGCGTGCGACGGCGCGCTTACGGCGCCCGGTCCCTAAAAAGTTTTCGTCTTGTGTTTGCATTAAGGCAGCGGTTGCGGTTTCTGAGCCGTGTGCTCGTGATCGCCGCCGGCATACACTTTGAGGCGACGGAGCTGCACGGCGCGCATGCGATTGGTCGCCAGCATTCCGCGGACGGCCATCTCGACTAAGCGCTCGGGCTTCTTCTCGCGCACTTCCTCAGCCGTCTCCGTCTTGAGATTGCCGGGATGTTGGCTGTGGCGGCGGTAGAGTTTTTGGGACCATTTGCGCCCGCTGAGCTCGACCTTCGCAGCGTTCACGACGACGACGTGATCGCCGTCGTCGATATGCGGCGTCCACGTCGGCTTGTGCTTGCCGGAAAGGGCGCGCGCAACACGAACCGCGAGCGTTCCAAGACGCGCGCCGGCAGCATCGACGATATACCAGTCGTGCTTCGTATCAGCTGTTTTTAAGAGGAACGTCCGCATGGGCAACCCAGGTAGTATACGAAGAGCCGCCCCCAGCGTCAAGCGATTGCTCTAGCTACCGACATAAGCGAGCCCTGGTCGCCAGTACGTCTCGAAATCGGCGTAGCGCACCCCCGCGAGGAACAGGCCCTCGGCAGGGGCGGTGTAGCCGGCGCGGTGCCGGTCCCTGGATGCGATGATGCCGGCGACGTCGTCTTCACGGCGGCCCGTAACGATCTCGATTGCCGTCCCGACGGCGATCCGCACCATGCGATAGAGAAAACCTTCGCCCGCGATTCTGATACGGACGATGTCGCCCTCGCGCTCGACGTCAAACGCGTGGATCGTGCGCTCGGTGCCGCCCGCTTCCGGCGAGTGGCCGCAGAATGCGACGAAATCGTGCGTCCCGACGAAGTCTCGTCCGACGCGCGCGAGCTCCTCTTCGTCGAGCGGACGATGCACGTGATGCGTCCACCGCCGCAACACAGCCGACGGCATCCCGCGATTGAGGATCAAGTATTCGTAAATGCGTTCGTACGCATCGAAGCGCGCCGAAAATCCCGTCGGTGCGATGCCGGCCTCGCGCACGCTGACGTCCGGCGGCAGCGTTGCGTTGAGTGCGAGCGCGAGCCGCTCGACCGGGAATTCCTTGGCGGTCTTAAACGAAACGACTTGGCCCGTAGCGTGCACGCCGGCGTCGGTACGTCCCGCAGCTGCGATCGAAATCTCGGTGTGAAAAAGCGAGCACAGCGCGCCTTCCAATGCACCGGCGACCGTTCGCAGCTGCGGCTGGTATTGGAAGCCGTGAAAGTCCGTGCCGTCGTATTCGACGACAAGACGATACGTCAACACCTTAGGCGTGCGTCCTCTGCGGCACCGAACGCTTCTCGTCGAGGTCGAGCAGATCTGCCCAGGCCGTCACGTCGGTGCGGTTCGGCGCGACTTCATTGCGCATGTCGAGAAAGTATTTCTCGCCGCCCGAACCGGGCGCCGGCGCGTGTTCGAGCCATTCGCGGTTGAACGTCTCGAGTTCGCCTTGGCTTTTCTTCGCGATGTACGGTCGCACGAAATCGTCGGCGGCCTGATCGCCCTTCTTGATCGCTTCGAGCAGCTGCTCGCCGCTGAACCCGAGCCATTCGAAGAGATATTTGTCCATGGGACAGTCGTAGTTGTATTCACCCAACTTGCCGGCCAATTTGGCTTTGCCTTTGTCGATCGTTCGAGCCAGTTGGACGATGCCGAGGTGCTGTTCGCGCACGCTGCGCGGATAGGAAGTTGTTAAGTCCATAGGTCGATTATGACCGTGCCCCGGCTGCCGCGGTTTCAGCCCCGGCAAGTGCTTTCTCCACACGACCCGCGATATCCAGAAGACGACCGTCCGCACCATACGGTGCGACGATTTGCATCGAAAACGGCAGTTTGGTCGCCGGATCGTCGCCGATCGGCACCGCAATTGCCGGCAGTCCGAAGAACGTCCACGGCGAGAGCGGCGACGGGTCGCCCGTCGTGCCGAATTCCGGCGCCAAGTTCGCGCACGGCATGATCACCGCATCGAGACGGTCGAAGATGGCTGCAACGGCAGCGCGCTCCGTTTCACGCCAGCTGCGAATCTCGCGATACTCGCTATAGCTCATCTTGCTGCCGCTGTCCATGATTTTCGCGACCCATTCCGGCAGCGGTTTGCCTTTCAGCCACGCGCCGGATGCCATCCACGTTTCGGCGGATTGAAAGCGATTCGCTTTCGGAACCGAGAGCTCGATCGAAGCCGGAAGCATCGTATCGCTGACGTCCAACCCACCCTCGCGCAGTCGCGCGACCGCGCGTTCGATGGCGACCCGGGTTTGCGCGTCGATGACGTTGCTCATGTAGCCGAGCGCGAGTCCCAGGCGGGGCGACGACGGCGCGCGGTCGTCGATTGCGATGAGGGCTTCGGCCGCGCGGCGCGCGACGCTCACATCTTTCGCGATGATGCCGATGGTATCGAGCGACGGCGCAGCCGGCGCGACACCGATCGTCGGAATGCGTCCGTACGTCGGTTTGTAGCCGACGACGCCGCAGTATGCGGACGGCCGCAGTACCGAGCCGAGCGTTTGCGTCCCGAATGCGAATGGCACGTCACCGGCGGCGACGGCAGCTGCGCTTCCTGCGCTCGAGCCTCCCGGCGAGCGCGAGGGATCGCGCGGATTGCGCGTGATGGCCGGATCGCGGAAGGCAAAGGCCGTCGTGTGCGTCTTGCCCGCAGGCACCGCACCGGCTCCGCGCAGCGCCGAAACGCACCACGCGTCGACCTGCGGGTGAAATTCAATGAAGTCGACGCCGTAGCGCGTCGGCATTCCCGCGACGTCGATGATATCTTTGACGCCGAACAGCATCCCAGCCAGCGGCAAACCGCTGTTGGGGTCCGATTTTGCGGCCTCGTCTCGCAGCACCCAAGCCTTGTACGGATCGTTCATGGAAGGCCGATACGGTATCGGCCAGCGGTCTCCCCGCATGGCCTAAGGAAGCGAGCGTCCAGACGCCGAAATGGGGTTGTCTGACAAAGCGCATGAGGCATTTACTGCCCGTCGCTGCGGTGATTTTCGCGGCCTGTCTTGCCGCGTGCGGCGGCGGTTCGATACTGCGGCCGGCGGCAACCGGGACGTCGTCGCAATCAAAAGGCGCGACGGCGGCATTTCATATTCTCGTGCCCGGCGGCAGCGGCAACTCGATCTCCTCGACCCGGCGCAAGCCGGCGTTCGTGTCACCGGCGATTCAATCCGTATCGATCGCGGTGAGCACGAACGCGCAGCCGACGACGGCGAACATCAGCCCAACGTCGCCGGGCTGCACGTCTTCGGCCAACGGCATTTCTTGCACCGTCAACGTAACGGCGCTCGCCGGAACCGACACCTTTACCGTCACCGCATACGATCAGCCAAACGAAGCCGGCCAGGTGCTTTCAATCGGAACGGTGATCGCCACGATTCTGCCCGGAACGAACACCGTGAACGTGACGATGAGCGGCGTCGTCGCGAATCTCGCGCTTGGCCTCACGCAACCCTTGCTGCCGAACGGCAGCGCGACAACGTCGAAGCTCGTCGTCGAAGGCATCGATCCGGACGGCAACGTTATCATCGGACCGGGCAATTATATCGACGCGACCGGAAAAGCGCTCACGATCACGGTTACGGACCCTGACAACTCGGGAGCCACGAATTTGAACGGCGCATCGAGCGCTCAAGTAACGTCGCCGGCCAATGCGCCGGTAACCGTGAATTCAACCGGTTCCCTTGCGAACGGCACGACGGTGCTCTTCACCGCCGCCGCAACCGGATTGACGAGCGCGACGGCATTGCTCGGCATCGGGCCGCCCGGCGAGACGATTTACGTTCTCGAAGGCAACTACGATCTCGTCAACGCGTACTTCCCCGGCTCGACCGGTAACGTCGCGCCGTTCCGCAGCATTCAATCGACGCTGACATTCCCGGAGCTGTTCGCCTACGACAGCGCCGGCAACATCTACGTTACGGACGACAACGGCAATACGGGAAACATTTACGAAGAACGCGTTAACGTTTACGCGCCGTCGGCCAGCGGAAACGCCGCGCCGCTTCGGCAAATCGCCGGCCCGGCGACCGGCCTTAACGGCGTGTACGGCATCGCCGTCGACGCAAACAACTACGTATGGGTAGGGAACTACGCATACAACAGCCCGTTGAGTAAAAACCGGCGCGCGCCGCAAAGCGCGAGCCGTCGCGCCGAAAACGCGCGGCGCACGCCGCAAACGATAAATCCACCTTTCATTGCGGCATTTGCGCCCGGCGCCAACGGCAACGTCCCACCGGTTGCGCTGATTCAAGGCGCCAACACAGGTCTTACGAACGTCGACGCGATGGCCTTCGATGCGAGCGGCAATCTGTGGGTCTCGGTGAATGCGACGCTGCAAGAGTTTTCGACAGCGCAGCTCGCTGCAGCGCTCGCCGGCGGCGTCGGCTCGCCGCTGAATCAAGCACCCGTCGCGACGGCAACCTTGCCGTTTAGCCCGGTACAAATCGCATTTGACGGTAGCGGCAACTTGTACGCAGCGAATTGCGGCCCAACGTACGGAGTTTCCGTTTTCACTCCACCTTTTACGGGTTCGCTCACGGCCGTAAGAATGCTCACCGGCATGACCTGCGCGGAAGGGGTTGCTCTCGACGGTGCGGGCAACGTCTACGCCCCCGGTTACACGACGAGTCCGAGCCTCTCGGTTATCGAAGTCTACACGGCGGGTACTACGGGCAGCGGCACGCCGACGAGAACGATCACGTTGCCTCTTCCAGACCAGGAAAATTGTCCGCAAGGCATCGGGTTTAATGCCGGACGCATCGACGTGCTGGACTTTTGCGCGATGGCATTGTATTCGTATCCGGCGTCGGCAAGCGGAACTGCAATACCATCGCGAATCATTCAATCGCCGATCGTCTATCCGGGCGGTTTGTGGGAAGATTCGTCCGGCAATTTATACGTCGCGAATTGGGGCAGTGCCGCGGGCGGCATTGCCGTCTTTGCGCCGGGCGCGAGCGGTTACGCGCAACCGATTCGCTTCATCTACGAAGCCGGAGCTTTCGATCCAAGCTACAACCCCTATCGAGTTGCCGGCGACTCTTCCGGCAAACTGTACGGTATCAATGACGTCTACAATGCAACGATTCAAATGCCGAGAGTGGCCGTCTTTGCGGCAGGCGTCAACGGAATCACGACGCCGCTCGCGACGGTAGACGGCACGAACACGACCTTTTCTCCGACCGGCAACACTGTCGTCGGGAAACCGCAGATCGATCCGTCCGGCAATCTGGTCGTTCTCAACGCATCCACCACCGCAGTCTATTTCTTCGCGCCGGGCGCGAACGGCAACATCGCGCCCACCCAGATCATTGCAGGCGGAAACACCAACCTCGGCGGTGAGGCCTCGATGTGCTTAGACGCGGCCGGCAGCGTCTACGTCGCCGAGGACGTGGGCGGCACGACGCAGATCGTCGTTTTCGCTGCAGGGCAATACGGCAATATCGCGCCTGTACGAACGATCGTTGCCTCGCCGACGATTATCTATCCGTACGATTGCTGGGTGGACGGCACCGGCGCGATCTATGTCGCAGAATCCAACCACGGCGTCGCTATCTTCCCACCGGCCGCCAACGGCGTCGTGTCGCCGGCGATTCTCTCCGGAGTCAACACGTTGCTCGTCAACGCCTACGGTATCGCGGTAGGACTATAGTTCTTCTTCGCTCGGCGCCGGACGCTGGAGCGGAAAGAGCAGCACGTCGCGGATCGACGTATTGTCGGTTAGCAGCATGACGAGCCGGTCGACGCCGATGCCGATGCCGGCCGTCGCGGGCATGCCGTATTCGAGCGAGGCGACGAAGTCCCAATCCGGTGGCGGAATCTCCTCATCTCCGCTCGCGCGCTCGCGCATCTGCGTCTCGAAACGCGCGCGCTGATCGTCGGGATCGTTGAGCTCCGAGAAAGCGTTCGCGATCTCGAAATGATGGCAAAATAACTCGTAGCGATCCGTGATGTCGGGATCGCCCGGCTTACGCTTGGCGAGCGGCGAGAGCACGACCGGAATGTCGTACACGAACGTTGGGTTGACGAGATGCGGCTCGACGATCGATTCAAAAATCTTGTCGAGCGCGTGCGGATGCGTCGGCGAAAATCCAAGGCCGAGATCGTCCATGATTTTCACGCAGCCCTCGGCCGAAAGCAACTGCTCGCGCTTCAGCTTCCCGAATTTTTCGAGCGATTCCAAATAGCCGATACGCGCGAAAGGACGCTTGAACGAGATCTCGCGCTCGCGGTAGACGAGCGAATCGCCGCCGTGCACGAACTGCACGAGATGCGCCATCAGCTCCTCGTTGAACGCCATCATGTCGTCCTTGGACCAGTAGGCGGCGTATAGCTCGAGCATCGTAAACTCGGGGAAGTGTGACGTGTCGATGCCTTCGTTTCGGAACGTGCGGCCGATCTCATAGACGCGCTCGAGACCGCCGACGACGAGACGCTTCAGGTTGAGTTCCGTCGCAATGCGCAGATCGACGTCGATGTCCAACGCGTTGACGTGCGTGCGAAAGCGTCGAGCAGCTGCGCCGCCGGCGACGTTGAGGAGCACGGGCGTCTCGACTTCCAAGAAACCGCGCGCGTCGATGAAGCGCCGCATCTCGGCAACGACTTGACTGCGCTTGATGAACGTCTCGCGCACGTCCGGGTTCATGATGAGATCGACGTAGCGCT
>JBOHTT010000024.1:0-1956 GCA_050733775.1 Vulcanimicrobiaceae bacterium | reverse complement strand
GCATTTGTCATCCCGAGCGTAGGTGCGCGCAGCGCATTTGTCATCCCGAGCGTAGGTGCGCGCAGCGCATTTGTCATCCCGAGCGTAGGTGCGCGCAGCGCATTTGTCATCCCGAGCGTAGGTGCGCGCAGCGCACCGTAGTCGAGGGACAGCGGCGACGTGCGTTGGGCACGATCACCGTTGCTTACGAACATTGGAACTGTCCCTCGACTACGGGTGCTTCGCACCCTACGCTCGGGATGACAGTTGGAGGCACCCTACGCTCGGGATGACAAGCGGTGGCGCTGGCGGCCGACGTTCAGGATCAGTGCGACGGCGACCATGCTGACGATGAGCGAGCTGCCGCCGAACGAAATAAACGGCAGCGGGACGCCGGTGACCGGCCACGACGACGTCGCAACGCCGATGTTCACGAACGCTTGAATGACGATCAGGGCCGTACAGCCGCTGACCAGAAAGAATCCGAACGTGTCCGGCGCGGCGAGCGCGATTTTCGTCGCGCGATAGGCGAAGCACAAGAACAGCGCGACGACGGCGAGCGTGCCGAGCAGGCCGAGCTCCTCGCCGACGATCGAGAAGATGAAATCGGTGTACTGCTCCGGCAGATAGAAGAATTTCTGCCTCGAAAGCCCCAGGCCGACGCCGAAAATATTGCCGCTCCCGAGCGCGAGCAGCGACTGCACGATGTGGAAGCCCGTGTTTTGCGCGTCCTTCCACGGATCCCAGAAGGCAAAGATGCGCGCGCGCCGGTACGGACTCGCGAAGACTTCGTATATAACGGCCGGCGAGATCGCGAGCAGCGTCACGAGCAGATGCGGCAGCCGCGCGCCGGCGATGAAGAAAATCGCGAACGCGACGAACACCAGCAGCGTCGCCGTGCCCATATCGGGTTCGCGCAGCACGAGCACCGCGATCGTGAACGACACGACCGCGAGCGGCACGATGCCGTGCGTGAACGAGCGAATCTTCTCTTGCCGCCGCGAGATCGTCGCGGCGAGATAGATAACGAGCGCGAGTTTCGCGAACTCCGACGGCTCGAAAGAAAACCCGCCTGCGCCGATCCAGCGGCGCGCGCCTCCCGACACGATGCCGACGTGCGGAATCAACACGGCAACGAGCGCCAGCATCGCCGCAACCAAGATCGGCGCATCGAGCTTGCGCAGCACGCGGTAGTCGAGCTTGTACGCGATCCCCGCAAGCACGAGTGCGACGATCAGCCACAGCAGCTGCCGCTTGAGAAAGTACGCCGCGTCGTGGTGGAAGGCGTACGCCGTCGCGCTGGACGCGCTGAACACCATCACGAGCCCCAGTGCCACCAGCACGCCGACGATCGCGACGAGCCAGGTATCGGGAGGGACGACGCGTTGCGTCAACCGACCGCCTCGCGGCCCTTCAGCCGCTGCACTGCCTTGACGAAGGCATCGCCGCGCGCTTCCGCGGATGCGAACATATCGAACGACGCGCAGCCCGGCGAGAGCAGCACGATGTCGCCGGCCTTCGCGATACCGCTAGCCGCGTCAACTGCGGCTTCCATCGAATCGGCGCGCGTGACTTTCGCGCGCTTGATAACGCCCGCCATCTCTTCGGCTGCCGTGCCGATCAAGACGACCGCGCGCGTACGCGACGACGCGGCCTTGCCGAGCTCGGTGAAATCCGTGCCTTTGCCTTTGCCGCCCGCGATCAAGACGATCCGGCCTTCTTCAAAGGTGCGCAGCGCCGCGATCACCGAGCCGGGATTGGTAGCCTTGGAATCGTCGACGTAGCGCACGCCGTCGATCTCCGCGACCGTCGTGAGCCGGTGCGGCAACGCTTTGAACGAGTGCACGGCAGCGCCGATATCTTTGACGGGAATGTCGGCGGCAAGCGCGATCAGCGTCGCTGCCATCACGTTGTCGACGTTGTGCTCGCCGAGCAGCGGAATATCGGCGACGTCCATGACGTTCACCGGGCGCGGAT
>JBOHTT010000023.1:0-10012 GCA_050733775.1 Vulcanimicrobiaceae bacterium | reverse complement strand
CGCGCGAGGAGCTGCGGATCGCTGAAGACTCTATCGTAGGTCTGCACGTACGAGCACGGTACGCCTGCCTTCTGTAATTCTTCGACCCAATGTTTGCTCGGCTTCGTGACCGTAATCTTCTCAATCGCCGGCAGCAGCTCGTTCAAATGCTGTAGTCGCTTCGTCACGCCGTCGAAGCGAGGATCCTGGACAATGCCGTCGAGTCCGAGCACGCGGCAGAAGGCTGCCCAGTTTTTGGCCGACGTCGCGCCGACGGTGAAATAGCCGTCCGAGCTGTGCAGCGCTTGATACGGCGCACTGGTTTGATGCTTGGAACCGTGCGCGTGCGGCACTTCACCCGTGGTGAAATATTTTGCCGCTTCGTAGATCGAGAAGCTGACGCCGGCTTCGAAGAGCGAAACGTCGATGAGCTGCCCGCGGCCGGTACGCTCGCGCGCGTGCAGTGCGGAGACCGCGCCGAGCGCGCCGTAGAGCGCGCAGACGAGGTCGCATATCGGCACACCGACTTTGCACGGCTCGCCGCCTTCTTCGCCCGTGATGCTCATCAAGCCGCTCATCGCCTGCGCCATGATGTCCAGCCCCCCAAGCGACGCGTACGGACCGTCTTGTCCCCAACCGGAAGCGGCGACGTAGATGAGGCGTGGATTGATCGCGCGCAATTGCTCGAAATCGAGTCCGAGATTGCGCATCGTTCCAGGCCGCAGATTTTCCACGACGATGTCCGTGCGCGCAATGAGCGTGCGGAAGATCTTCTTCCCTTCCTCGCTCTTCAAGTCGAGCGCGAGGCTACGCTTATTGCGATTGATACGCAGAAAGTTTGCGCCCTCGCCGTCGACAAACGGACCCGCTTCGCGCGACATATCGCCGCCGCCGGGATTCTCGACTTTCACGACATCCGCGCCGAGATCGGCGAGCTGCATTCCGCAGAACGGGCCGGCCATGTAATTGCCGACCTCGAGGACGCGGATTCCAGTCAGCGGCGGCGCTTCGGGCATGAAAGGCAGTACGGGGTTGCACTGCGATTGTCATCCCGAGCGTAGGGGCACGCAGTGCCCCGTAGTCGAGGGACAGCCGCAATGAAGTAGGCCGCGACTGCCGCCGCCGAGTGCTATCCCTCTGTCCCTCGACTACGCGATGCTTCGCATCGCTACGCTCGGGATGACAAACGTACAGGGCGCTCCGCTCACCATGACATGACTTCACGACGTCCCCTCTTAAATCGTGAGCAAGCCGGCGCAGCCTATGCTGTGGCGGTTCGGCCCTGTTATCGTGCCGCTGTGATTCGCCAGTCCCAGGCGTTCCACGTTGGCGAGAAGGCGTTGGGCCAGAAGCCGTCCAGTCGCTTGTCGTACGCATACAGATACGACGGATCGAATAGGAACAGAATCGGCACTTGCTGCGCGACGATGCGCTCGATCTCTGCGTATATCTTTTTCCGCTTTGCCATATCGACGGTCGACACGGCTTGCTGCTCGAGCGCGTCGACGCGGCGATCGCACCAGCGCATCACGTTGCCGGCGGCCTCGCAGCGAAAGAGCCAACTGTCGTCGGGATCCGCGCCCATCTGCCACGGCACGTACGCGAGGTCGTAGTTGCCGCTCGCGAGGATGCCGGTCTTCGGCAAGAAGAGCTGCGCGTTCGAAATCGATTTGATCGCGACCTCGATGCCGCGCAAGCGCAGCTCGGCTTGAATGAAGGTCGCAGCCGCAACGCCGGTACGAGTTTCCGGAAATTGCACGTACACGAGCGAGAGCCGCTTTCCGTCTTTCTCGCGCATGCCGTCCGGGCCGCGCAGCCAGCCGTCGGCATCGAGCGCGCGATCGGCGGCACCCGGATCGAAACCCGGCTGTCTCACCTTCGGATCGCGCGCCCACGAGAAAAGCGGCTGCGCGGTGTCGATGACGGGATAGCGCCCGAGCGCAATTTTCCGGCTGATTGCCTCGCGATCGATCGATTGCGCGATCGCGCGACGCACGCGCACGTCGTCCAGCGGCGGATGCTGCACGTTCATCGCGATGCCGGCGACGAGCGCCAGCGGCACCATGCGAAAGAGCAGCCGCGCGTTATGTTCGACGACACCGTATTGATAGGGCGCGATGAGATTCCAATCCAAATTGCCCGATTGCAGCAGCGTGAGATTCGTCCCGGGATCCGGCACGACGTCGACGTTCAACCGCCGCACCTTCGGCTCGCCGCGCCAATAGCGCGGATTGCTTTCGTAGATCAATCGCTGTGCGCGCTGCCACGACGATAGCACGTATGGGCCATCGCCGATCGGATGCGCGTTGAACCGCGCTTGCGCGAGATCGCCTTCATGCGACAGCACGTGCTCCGGGAGCACGAACTGCGGCGCTGCGCCGTACGAGAAGAAGCTCACGACCCCCGGTCCCCACGCGTGCTTGAGATGAAAGACGACGGTATGCGCGTCGCGCTTCGTCGCGCGATCGATGAGATCGTAGCCTTCGCGAGAGCGCACGGGATTGGCGGGATCGAGAATCGCACGCAACGTGAAGAGCACGTCGTCCGCGGTAACCGGCACGCCGTCGCTCCACTGCACGTTCGGGCGCAAGTGGTACACGATCGTACGGCCGTCTGCCGAAACGTCGCCGTTTTGCTGCGTCGGGATGCGTGCGAGAAGCTCCGGAATCGCATTCCCGTGCTGATCGATTTCGATGAACGGCTCGAAAACCAGCCGCGCGAGCTGCGCGTCCACCGACGCTGCATCCGCATGCGCGAAAAGCGGATCCAGCGTCGATGGATCTGCCCCGATGTCGAAATGCGCGGCCGGCGGACTCGCTGCGCCGAGCGCGAAGAGCGCCAGCAGCACGACGCTATGAAGGATGAGTCTCACTCGCCCGCGATTTCGCGCGCACATCTGACACTTCCGCTGGTCGGCGCGGGCGGCGAGCCGATCGATTTTCGGCGCACGATCTGCTCGCACGGTCTCGTCGACCTCGCACCGCACGAACCGGCGCCCGATTATCGCTCGCTTACGACGACGCTCGCCATCGATACCGGCGCGCGCACGATTCGCTTGTGGGAACTGCAGCGCGGAACGCTTGCAGTCGACGTGCTGGGGCGCACGCCGAGCGCTGCGGCCCGCGCCGACATGCTTCGGCAAGTGCGGATCATGTTTGCACTCGACGACAATCTCTCGAATTTTTATGCGCAGATCGCCGACGACTCGTCCCTCTCGTGGGCCGCGCGCGGTGGGGGACGGCTTCTGCGCAGCCCCAGCGCGTTCGAAGACGTCGTCAAGACGATTCTGACGACAAACTGTGCATGGTCGGCGACGATCCGCATGAATCGCGCGCTCGTAAGCAATCTCGGCGCACCTTCGGCAGGCGATGCGACGCGGCGCGCGTTCCCCGGTGCCGAGGCAATGGCTGAAGCGTCGCTCGATTTTTATCGCGACGTCGTCCGCGCCGGCTATCGTGGGTCGTATTTGCGAGCCCTCGCGCAAGCGGTGACGACCGGCGAGCTGGATTTGGAAGCCCTTCGCAAGACGAAACGCTCGGAGCTCAGCGACGAGGCGCTCGAGAAGCGCTTGCGCGCGCTGCCCGGTGTCGGACCGTACGCCGCCGCGCACATCATGCTGCTCTTCGGGCGGCGGCACCAGCTCGTGCTCGATTCCGCGACGCGCCCGAAGTATGCGCGACTGTCCGGGCGAAAGGCGAAGGACGCAACGATCGTCCGGCGGTTTGCACGCTACGGCGACGAAGCCGGATTGGCGTTTTGGCTCTTCTTGACGCGAGATTGGATCGAGGACTGATGTACGAACGTTTTCGCGCGCTGCACGAACGCAACGAAGCGTTCGTCATGCCGAATCCTTGGGACGGCGTATCCGCATTGCTGCTCAAACGTGCCGGCTTCGAAGCGCTCGGCAGCACGTCGGCAGGCATTGCATTTGCACTCGGGCGCCAGGACGGCAGGCACCTCATCTCGCGCAAGGACGCGATCGCGAATGCTCGACTGCTCACCGACCTCACGGACCTTCCGGTCAACGGCGATCTGGAAGATGGGTTCGGACCGCGGCGGCGCGATTGCGTCGCGACGGTCGAAGCGGCGATTCGCGCCGGACTCGCGGGCATCGGGATCGAGGATACGACCGCAGATCCCGAGCGGCCGATTCACGATTTCGATCGCGCGGTCAAACGCATTGGCGCCGCGGCCAAAGCCGCGCGCGGGCGCATTCTGCTCACCGGACGCACGGACAATTACCTCAACGGCCGTCCCGACCTCGACGACACGATTCGGCGTCTCGTTGCGTTCGCGGAAGCCGGCGCCGACGTGCTGTACGCACCGGGCTTGCCGTCGATGGACGCCATTCGCGCCGTCGTCCGCGCCGTCGCGCCGAAGCCGGTGAACGTGCTGATCGGCCCCAGCGAGGGCCCCGTCCCGCTGGCGGAGCTGTCGGCTGCCGGCGTCCGCCGCATCAGCGTGGGCGGGGCGTTCTACCGGGTCGCGATGGCGGGGATGCTCCAGGCCGCCCAAGCGGTCCACGGCGGCGATCTGAAGGCGGCGACGACGGGCATCCCGCACCGGGAGATCGGCCAACTTTTGGACGATAGTACCAAATAAATCGACGCAGGATTTGCTATAATAGCAAACGAATGACCCGTGCCCTCCATGATTAGCACCGATCTCTTCGGCAACGCCGAGCTGGACGAGCTCGACGTCCGCCTCCTCGACGCGCTGCAGCGCAACGCGCGCTCGACCTATGCCGAACTTGGCCAGATCGTGGGCCTCAAGGCGCCCGCGGTCCACGAGCGGGTCAAGCGCCTGGAGACTCGCGGCTACGTCCGCGGGTACGCTGCGCGCCTCGACGGCCGGCTGCTCGGCCTCGAGCTGGTCGCGTTCATCGGCTGCTACTCGACGCCGGACGCCAACTACGACGAGCTCGTCGCCGCGCTCGCGGCGCTGCCGGAAGTGTGCGAAGTCCACAGCGTCGCCGGGGAGGAGAGCTTCATCGTCAAAACGGTGACGCGCGCCACCGGGCATCTCGACGATCTGCTCGGGCGCCTCAAGCGCATCAAAGGCATTGCCCGCACGAAGACGACGGTCGTGCTTTCGACGCCGTTCGAACGCGGCGGTATCGCGGTGAACGCGCAATGATCGCGCCCGCACCGCGTCCGCAAAAAAGCTGCTGCCGCTACGGTACGCATCGCGTCGTCGAGCCGCAAGGTGCGCTGCCGCAAGCCGCATGGCGCCTGGACAACACGCCGATCGCCGCAGAAAACGAGATCCTGTGCGCGGTCGATGCGCTTTCTATCGATTCTGCGAGCTTCCGCCAGATGCGCGAAGCAGCGCACGACGATCCGCGTGCAGTCGGCGAAGCGATTCTCACGACGATCGCGGAGCGCGGCAAGCAGCATAATCCCGTCACCGGCAGCGGCGGCATGTTCGTCGGACGCGTCGAGCAGATCGGCCGCGGCCTGCAAGGCAACTGCGATGCGAAAGTCGGCGACCGCATTGCGTCCCTCGTGTCGCTGACGCTGACGCCGCTTTCGCTCGTGCGCGTAAAGAACGTCGATCTCGCGACGGCGCGAGTCGACGTGGAGGGCCACGCGATCCTCTTTGCGTGCGCGCATTTCGCGCGGCTGCCCGATGACATCCCCGCGGGCGTAGCCCTGGCCGTCATGGACGTCGCGGGCGCTCCCGCCCAGGTTCGACGCTTGGCTGAACCAGGAACAACCGTAGTCGTGATCGGTGCGGATGGCAAGTCGGGCCTTTTAGCATGCGCCCAAGCAAAGGAACGCGTGGGCCGGAACGGGCGGGTCATCGGCATCGCCCCCAGCGCGGCCACCCGCGGGGCGCGCTTGGCGCTCGAGCTCGGCATGGTCGACGACTTCATCGAGGCCGATGCCCGGAATGCCGCGGAGCTGCTCGATTTATTGCCGCAGCGCATCCCAAGCCTCGCCGACCTCGTTGTGAACTGCGTGAACGTCCCGGGTACCGAACTGGCTTCAATTCTCTGCGCTCGGGATGAAGGGACGGTCTACTTTTTCTCGATGTGCACTTCGTTCACGGCCGCGGCGCTCGGCGCCGAGGGCGTCGGAAAAGACGTGACGATGATCGTCGGCAACGGCTACACCCGCGGACATGCGGAGATCGCGCTCGATACGCTGCGAGCACGCCGGCCGCTGCTCGACTATTTCAATGAAAAGTATGGCGTAGCATGATCTCCGTCGATCGTCCGTCCGCTGCGCGACTCGACCACCGCGAGCTGCGCGGCGGCGAGTTCTGGCGCGCCATTCCGAAATTCCGCGACGTCGAAGAAGCGACGTTCCTCGACCACATCTGGCAAGGCCGCAACTCCGTCAAGACGCCCGAAGAACTACTCGAGACGATCGCGGGCGCCGCACCGCCGGCCTTTATCGAAGATGCGCGCGCGGGATTCTCACACGCGCCGATGGCCGTCCGCGTCTCGCCGTACATGCTCTCGCTGATCGACTGGAACGATCCGTATCGCGATCCGATCCGCAGGCAATTCATTCCCCTGCGCTCGGGGCAGCGCGCCGATCATCCGCGGTTGACGCTGGATTCGCTGCACGAGCGGCAAGACGCACCGGTGCCGGGACTCGTACACCGCTATACCGACAAGGCGCTGTTCATCGCGCTGCAAACCTGCCCGGTGTATTGCCGCTTCTGCACGCGCTCGTACGCAATCGGTCCGGACACCAGCGACGTCGAGAAAATCCATCTGACGACGCCGGCCGAGTGGCAGCGCGTCTTTACCTATATCGCGTCGCACCCGGAGCTGGAAGATATCGTCATCTCGGGCGGCGACACCTATCAGCTTCCGCCGCGCAGCATCACGCAGATCGGCGAAGCGCTGCTCGCGATTCCGCACGTGCGCCGCATGCGCTTTGCGACCAAAGGCCCGGCCGTCATGCCGATGAAGCTGCTCACCGACGAAGCGTGGCTCGCGGCGTTGGAAGGCGTCGCAACGCAGGGCCGTCAGCTCGGCAAAGAAGTCGCGGTACACACGCACTTCAACCATCCCAACGAGATCACGCAAATCACGCAGCGCGCGATGCAGCGGCTCTTCGAGCGCGGCATCTACGTTCGCAATCAAAGCGTGCTCATCAGAGGCGTCAACGACAACGAAGAAACGATGACGCTGCTCGTCAAGCGGCTCTCGTACGTGAACGTGCACCCGTATTACGTCTACATGCACGATCTGGTGAAGGGCGTAGAGGAGCTTCGGACGTCGGTTTCGCGTGCGACCGAGATCGAGAAGTACGTGCGTGGCGCGACTGCAGGATTCAACACGCCGACGTTCGTGTGCGACGCGCCCGGCGGCGGCGGTAAGCGCGACGTGCACTCGTACGAGTATTACGACCACGAGAACGGCATCACAGTGTACACCGCTCCCAGTGTCAAGCCCGGAAAGTTCTTCTTGTATTTCGATCCGATCGATGACCTCGGGCCACAGGCACGTGCGCGGTGGACTTCCACGCAAGCGCAGGAAGAGATGATCGACGCTGCGCTCGCGCACGCAGGCGCTACGCGGCAGGATCTCGTCACGGCCTAGCGGCCGTGCGCCTTTGCGTTTTCTGCGGCTCGAGCGGCGGCAACGATCCGCGCTTCGCGCAAGCCGCGATCGACCTTGGCACGCTGATGGCGCAACGCCGCATCGGTATCGTGTACGGCGGCGGGCGCGTGGGGCTGATGGGTTTGCTTGCGGACGCGGCTCGCGCCGCCGGCGGCGAAGTCATCGGTATAATTCCGCAGGCTCTGGCCGAGCGCGAAATCGCCCATAGCGGACTCACGGAGCTGCGCATCGTCGACTCGATGCACGAGCGCAAAGCCCTGATGGGCGACCTTTCGGATGGCTTCGTCGCGTTGCCGGGCGGCTTCGGAACGCTCGAAGAGTTCTGTGAAGTCATCACGTGGTCGCAGCTCGGCATCCATAGCAAGCCCTGCGGCATCCTCAACGTCGCCGGCTATTTCAATCATCTGATCGCGATGTTCGATTACGCCGTTAGCCAAGGGTTCATCACGGTCGAGAAGCGCGGCATCGTGCTGGAAGCCGAGCGGCCAGAGGAAATCATCGAGCGAATGACGAGCGTCCTCTTATGACGACGCCGCAGTTCTTCCATCCCGACACGCGGCGAGCCGACCTCGCCTGGACCGACTGGAACGAAGTTCGTGAGTGGCTTCAAAGCCAAAGCTTTTGCCGCGTTGCGATCAACGACGATCCCTGGCCGTACGTCGTCCCGCAAACGTATGCGTTTACGGGCGAAGCGTTCGTCATGCACTTCTCGCGCAGCGGACGATTAGCGCGACTCATCCACGAGAACCCGCTAATCACCGTGGAAGTCGACGAGCCGCGCGGACATCTCGATCCCGACGGGACCGGCGCGACGGGTTATCTCAGCGTCGTTGCCCGGTGTCGCGCGAAACTGGAAGATATTCCGATCGGTGACGGCATGGTCGCGCGCGTTACGGCGGAAGTCGTGTTGCTCTCCGCCAAACGCCGCGCGCTTCCCGAACACGTCGTGTAAGTCGGTGGCGCTTCAGACGCGTCTCACCGAGATGCTCGGCATCCAGCATCCCGTGATTTCTGCACCGATGGCGTTCGCCGCGGGCGGGAAGCTCGCAGCCGCCGTCAGCAATGCGGGCGGCCTAGGGCTGATCGGCGGCGGATACGGCGATTCCGAATGGCTCGAGCGTGAATTCGCCAATGCGAGCGGCGCGCGCGTCGGCTGCGGCTTCATCACCTGGTCGATCGCAACTCGGCCCCAAGCGCTCGAGATCGCGCTTTCGCACGAGCCGGCCGCCGTGATGCTGTCCTTTGGAGCGCCGGCGCCGTTCGCGGGGCGCATCAAAGAACGCGGCGCGAAATTGATGTGCCAAGTGCAGTGCATGGAGCACGCACGCGAAGCGATTGCGGCGGGCGCGGATATTCTCGTCGCACAAGGCGCGGAAGCGGGCGGGCACGGAATGCTGCGCGCAACGATTACGCTCGTCCCGGAAGTGGCCGACTTTCTTGCCGCGAGCGCGCCGCACGTCGTACTCGTCGCTGCGGGCGGGATCGGAGACGGACGCGGGCTAGCCGCCGCGCTGATGCTCGGCGCCGACGGCGTGCTGATCGGCTCGCGATTTTGGGCCAGCGAAGAGGCGCTCGTCCATCGCAATTTTCAAGACCGCGCCTGCAATTCCGACGGCGATCTCACGATTCGCACCAACGTCGTAGACATTGCGCGCGACATCCCATGGCCGCGCCATTTCACCGGACGCGTGCTAAAGACGCGCTTTGTCGTCGATTGGCACGGACGCGAGGGCGAGCTTTCGGAGCCGAACGTGCAAAAGCGCGAGATGCAACGCTACGTCTCCGCGATGCAAAGCGGCGACGCCGATAACACCGGCGTCTGGGTCGGCGAAGCCGCCGGCCTCATCGACCGCGTTCGCCCCGCCGCCGACATCTTGCACGACATCGTCAACACCGCCGAGCAGCAACTCAATCGGTTTCGCGGAGGGACCTAGATGCTGAAAGTTTCTCTTCTAGCCGTATTATTGTTGTTCTCAGTGGCGCCGGTCTCGGCACAAGAATGGTCCATGACAGGTGCTAAGGACCTCACGGCTGTCGTGCGAGGTGAACAACTTCGCTTGAGCGGTCTACTTCGAACGTCGCACACATGCTCAGGTGTAAAATTCATACGTCGACAAACGTGGTACTGGGTCACAGCCGTGTATAATACCACGCCGCGTCGTGGTGAGCGATGCGAATTCAGGGAGGGATGGAAACACGCCACCGAAGTGTTCACCGTCCCGCCGGGGCTAAAGGGTTCGATTGAAGTCGGCACGCCACAGCGAAACGAGATGGTGCCAATCAAACGCGAACAATAACCAACGCTGCCCGAATCACTAATCCGTTTCTCTTGCGTTGAGGTCGACCAGCTCGCCGTTGATGCCGTCCGATAAGCCGCTGGCGAGGAACGTCAAGATATTCGCGACTTCGTCAGGGCTCGCGGCAGCTTCAAACTCTTTCGGACTGAGATAGCTT
>JBOHTT010000022.1:0-8714 GCA_050733775.1 Vulcanimicrobiaceae bacterium | reverse complement strand
ACGATGCATGGATCAGCCAATCGACTTTTGCGCGAACGGCCGCAACGACGGTTTTCGCGTACCGCGCGTGAATGGTGACTTTGCGGCCCAAACGATGCGCCGTCGACGTAATCGCGTTTAGCTCGTCATCGGAGAACGCAGAACCCGCATCGTTCAGACGCTCTTGCGCTTGGCTGTCGCCGCTAATCTTCACGAGGTCGACGCGGTTCTTTACCTGACGCCGCACTTCGCGAACCATTTCGGCTTGGTCGCTGCAGAGCACGCCTTCTGCGGAGACCGGCATCCCCAGCCAGCTCGGAAAGTAATCGGCGAACGCACCGTCGGCCGAGATATGCCGGCCTGCGGCAAAAATTCGCGGCCCTTCGAACATGCCGCTCGCAATAGCGTCGCGCGCGGTCACTGCGACCAGCCACGTCGATCCGGGATCGCAAAAGCTCGTCACGCCGGCGCGCAGGACTTTGGCGCAGTTCCAAACCGCGCGTACCGCTGCCCATTCCGCGCCGCCGTAGACGTCGACTTCCTCAGACGAGCGGCCCTCACCATACGAAATGTGACAATGCGCGTCGATCAATCCCGGCAGAACGGTTTTGCCGCGCAGCTCGATCGTCCGATGCGGCGGCTCGCTCGCCTCTTTCGGACGCCGGTCACCTTCCCACATCGCAACGATGCGCCCATCCTCGAGGCGCAAGGAGCAACCATCTCGAGGTGCCGTACCCGTACCATCGATGAGTCGCCCGCCGACGAGATCGAGCGCGACGCCCATCAGACCGCTGCTGCTACCTTTATATCGTACAGCTGCGACACGTTGCCGGAGATGATCGCCGCGATCTCATCGTCCGGAATTCCCGCAAGGATTTCGCGAATGCGTTCTTTTGTGCGCGGATAAGGGCACGGCGGATGCGGGAAATCGGAACCCCACATGATCCTGTCGACGCCGATCTCGTAGCGCAGCTTCGCGGCCAGCGGATCGTTGATGATGCCGACAAAAACGTTTTCCGCAACGTAATCGTGCGCCGTCCTCTTAAGCGGCGTGAGTCCCGGAAACGATTGGATGCGGTCCACGCGATACTTGAGAATAGGAAGCCACGACGCATCGAATTCCGAGAGAAAGAGCTTGAGGCTCGGAAAGCGATCGAAGATACCGCCGAAGATGAATTCATTAGCGAGTACCGGTGCGGCTTCGCCGAAGAGCTCGATAAACGATCGTGGCACTTCGCCGCGTTCGTCGGCGCCATGATAGGTGTAAGGATCGCGTTGGCGGCCTGTGACGATATGCAGCGTCACCGGAACGCCTGCTTCGGACAGCACGGACCAAAACTGATCGTACACGGCGTCGCGGTACGGCCGCGCGCCTTCGATAGGCTGCACTGGGATCATGATGCCGCGCAGGCCTCGCGAGAGGATGCGCTTCGCCTCTTTCACCGCCCAAGGAACGTCGTCGATCGGGACGATCCCGATGCCGACCAGCCGGTTCCGATCGGCCGAGGCATACTCGACCATCCAATCGTTGAAGACTTCGGCGCAGGCTCGCCGCATTTCCGCATCGACGATTCGCGGTACCCACAACGCCCACGTCGGATTGCAAACTTCGGCCGTCACACCGTCCGCCTTCATTAAAGACAGACGAAAGTGCGGATCGCTGCCGGCGCGAACGAGATTCGTGAGACGTTCGTCGTCGGATGTTGCGTTGACGAGCTCATCGACGCGCGCAGCCTCGCCTTCACGACCGAGGTAGAAGAACGAGCCTTCGTGGCCGTTGAAGCGATTCACGACGTGGGGAACGCGATCGCCGAATCGCTTGCCGAGCGTCTTCGACCACAGATCGCCGGGCTCCAACACATGCGAGTCCGCAGAAATGATGGGAACGCGTTCGACAACATCGTTCATGCGGAGAACCTCGACATCAATCTGAGTGGCGGTGTATTAAGAGAAAACGGAGCGCTTCCTGCGTGAATGCCTGCGTAAAATTCAACAAACGGTGCGGGGCGCCTGGGTAAATTACGAGCTTCGATCCCTTGATGTGCTCGTGCATGTAACGCGCGTACGACGGTGGCGTGACAGGATCGGAAGAGCCAACGGCAATCCAAGTCGGGCACGCGATCGCGCTCAAGCGCTCGCGCATTTCGTGCGTCAGAATCGCTCGGTAATGTCCCAGGAGCCCTTTCTTAGAAGGACGATCCTCTCCCGACCACCGCCGGGCGCGCAACTGAACTTCTCCTTCGACTTCGTCGTCGTGTGTGTTGATGTACTCCTCACCGAACGCGGTGAAGGTCGTGAACATCGCCCACAGCTCGGGACTGCCTTCTTCGAGGATTTTGATCAGCAGATCGTAACGCCGTCGCAGATACGGCTCGACGTGCGAGTAGCTGGAATAGAGAGAGAGCGTACGAACTCGGTCGGGAGCCCGCACGGCCATGATTTGCGCGATCGCGCCGCCAAGCGAATAACCTGCCACGTTTGCGGTCTCGATTCCGAGCTCGTCCAAGAGCGCAAGCGCATCGGTGGCCATCTCTGCCGTGGTATAGCCGTCGTCGGGCACGTCGCTGCGGCCAACGCCGCGCATGTCGTAGCTGATGCAGCTGAAATGCGCACCGAACGCGCCGACCTGATCGCGAAACGCCGTATGATCCATCCCGTTTCCCGCGATCAGCAAAAGGGGAGGGCCGTCTCCGCTTAGCTCGTAGAAGGTTCGAACTCCATTTGCTACAACGAACGGCATAACGTCTTCACAAGGAAGAATATGAAGCTAGTCACGTTCGCACCTTTAGCGCAGAGCTCGACTTCGCGTGCGGGAGCCATGACCGATGGAGAAATTGTCGATCTTGGACTTTCCGTGTCGCTGCGCCAGCTCGTGCAGCAGGGAGAAACGGGGCTGAATCAAGCGCGCGACGCGCTGAAGGGTAACGGCACACGATATCGCCGCAACGACGTTCGGTTGTTCCCGCCCATCCCCGACCCTCCCACGTTGTTTTGCGTCGGCAAGAATAACAAATCGCATCTCGATGAGCTGAAGCGCAACGATCTCATCAAGGAGATGCCAAAAGAGCCGACGGGTTTTGTCAAGCTGACGAATGCAATCGTCGGCGACGACGCCGAAGTCGAGCGTCCGCAAGGCATCACGACGCTCGACTACGAGCCCGAGCTAAGTTTCGTTCTCGGCAAGCGAGCATTCCGCGTCCTCAAGGCGGACGCGATGGAGTACGTCGCCGGCATCACGCTGATCAACGACATGACGGCGCGCGAGATCCAAAAACAAGAAGTCGCCTCCGGAACGAGATTTTGGACCTCGAAGAACATGCCGGGCTTTGCGCCGCTGGGGCCCTTCATGATGACGCTCGACGAAGTTGCCGATCCGCACGATCTTTGGGTTACGTGCACCGTCAATGGCAAAACGCGAATGCGGGTGAACACCGGCGACGTCATCTTCCGCATCGGTGACGTGATCGAACACTTCTCACGGTGGATGCCGCTCGAAGCCGGCACGGTGATCGCGATGGGCGCTCCCGCCGGAACGGCATTTTCGCAGCCGAACGCCGACGAGCTGTATTTGAAACCAGGTGACGTCGTCGAAATCGCATTCGAAGGCATGCCGGGGCTAAGGACGAGAATCGTCGCTCCGAAGGAGGGCTGAGCGATGGCAAAGATCACACGCGGCGACCCTCCCAATCTCAAAAATGTTCGCGGAACGATCTACCATCATTACATCCGCGTCGACAATCCGACGTCGCTCATCTTCCTTTCAGGCCAGCTTTCGCGCGACTCCGATGGGAATCTCGTCGGTGCGGGGGATATGGCTGAACAAACGCGACAAGCGATCCGCAATATGGAAACCGTCCTGACAGCCGCGGGCGGCACGCTCTCCGATATCGTGTCGATCGTCGTTTATACTACCGACATTCGCCAGTTCAAGGAAATCGTTGCCGCTCGCATGGAGTTCTTCAAAGACAAGCTTCCGACGAGCACGATCGTCGAGGTGAATCACCTCGCCGATTCGGGGTTGCTCATCGAATTTCAGGCTATCGCCGCGCTCTAGGCTGCAATATGGCAAACCAATTTCTCAATCCCGAACCGTTCACGCTTGCGAATCGTCCTTATGCCATGGCGGTCAAAGCCGGAAAGCTGATCTTCCTCGCAGGTCAGCTCGGGATCGAGTTCGTCGATGGCGAGCGTCGCGTCGTTGCTCCCGGCGATGCCGAACGCCAAATCGAACAGATCTTCACGAACATGTCAGCGGTTCTCGCAGATGCCGGTGGTTCTTTGCACGACATCTGCTGGATCCAGCTCTTCGTGACGAACATGGACGATCGTCTGCGAATGGACGCGGTGCGGCGGCGCATCTTCGGAGATCGGCTACCTGCTGCGACGATGGTGGAGGTATCGAAGCTCGCCCTCCCCGGTGCGGTTGTCGAAGCGAACGCGATCGCGGTGCGAGAGGACTAGTCTTCCATCCAGTGAATCGGGGGCGAATTGCGCGCCGCCGGTTTCGAATCGACGTCCGCTTCGCGGCCGAGATACACAAAGGCGACGATACGATCGCTTTCGTCGATTCCAAGATATCGTTTGACGTCGGTTGAATACGCGGCATCGCCCGTCCGCCACATCGACGCATATCCCCGTGCGGTTGACGCCAGCAAGAAGTTTTGCACAGCGGCCGCGGTCGCAGCGAAATCCTCGGTAGCGACAACGGGATCAGGATCCGTTCGCGTGCTCACGACGATCAAGGACGGCGCGCGAAGCGGCTTTCGCGACTCGCCTTCAATGAAGCCGCTGCGCTTCTCTTCGGCTAGCGCCAGCTGCTGCGCGCGGAGCTCGGCCCAAAATCGGCCGTAGCGTTCGCGAGCCTCGCCGGCGAGGACGGTAAATCGCCACGGCTGGGTAAGCCGGTGATTCGGCGCCCACGACGCCAGCTCCACGAGCTCTTCGATCTCTTCGCGCGGCACGGCGCCAATGGCGCGCCCGATGCTGCGGCGATTTCGAATCACGTCGTCGATGCGCATGGCGCCCAGCTACCTGGCGACGCCGTGTTGCTCCTCTACTAGCTTTTTTTTGCAGCGCGGTAACGGTCGTCGGCTTCCTTCTGCGCTCGGGTGTCCGCGTCGAACTTCCGGGAGAGGTGCCGAATGACCGTGATGACGACCGCGAAGACGCAGCACACGAAGATGAGCGAGGAGATGATGACAAGGCCGATCGACACGAGACTTGTGCCTTACACGTCGTCACGCGCTTTCCCCGGCAGTTCGGCGAGCGCCAATCCGCGTTCTCCGGCGACCGCGTAAACCAAAAACGTTCGCCCATCTTCCGAATATATGGCCGGATCGCGTAGTTGTCGGACCGGAACGTTGACTTCGCCGCGCTCGGACGGTTCGAGAGGCAAGTCGACGCCTTCGTATTGGGTCTCCGGCTCAAGCACCGCACGCGGGGGCGTCGTCGTCCAGGCCATCCAGTCGGGCCTAAGGTCGATCTCCGAAAGTAGGATACGTTCCGGACAATCGCCGGCATTCGTATAGAACACCTGCAGCGTGTGGCCTATGACGCGCACGGCCGAATGACGCATGCGCTCCGAGAAAAGCGCCGGCCCCTCGCGAAAGTTCGTCACACCGTCTTCCGAGCGATACACGACGCCAGGCATTGCCAGGGCATAGTACGCACCACGCCATCTGAACACACGAAAATACGACCTGCCGAGCAGCCCCTCGCGCGCGCTAAAATGCAGACCATCGCGCGACGTTGCTACGCGCGTCATTTGCACGTCGTCCTGAACCACGCCGTGATAGTACATGCGCAACTCGCGGTGCTCGTCGTCGACGTGCACGTCGGGCGAGGCGATGTGATCGGTGAACAGCGACGACGAAAGCGGAAGGACGCCTGGTTCGTGCATGCGCCACGGCCCGTGCAACTCGTCGGCGTATGCAAGGCGGATATACGTACCGCTATGGGCGGCGAAATACAAATAATAGCGGCCTAAACGGCTGGGCATCCAGTCCGGAACGCGGATCAGTGAGGGGCCGTTGATATTACTGCCCATGCGCGAATCCATGTCCGGGACGATGAGGAGGGAGCAGCGTTCAGGGCGGCGCACGTGAATCACTTTATCACATGAATGATGAGCTTCTCGTCTATCTGAACGGTCTTGTCGTTCCGCAATCCGAAGCGCGCGTTTCAGTTTTCGATGCCGGCTTTCAGTCGGGTGACGGCGTGTGGGAAGGCTTGCGCGTGTACAACGGCGTGGTCTTCGAGCTCGACAGGCATCTGGCGCGCCTGTACGCCTCGGCCAAGTCACTTGCGATCGCGATTCCGCTTTCCGCTGACGAACTCTCGTCTGCAATCCACGAAACACTGCGTGCCAACCACTTCCACGACGACACGCACATTCGTCTGATGGTCACGCGCGGCGTGCGGCGAACCTCCGGAATGGATCCCAACAATTCTCGCGGCAGCGCGGCCACGGTTGCAATTATTGCGGAGCGCAAACCCGTGCCGGTGCACGAAAAAGGAATACGCTTGCAAACCGTGCACACGCGCCGTCCCTCACCTGACGTCCTGGATCCCGGCATCCATCATGCCAATCAGCTCAATAGCATCTTGGCGAAAATCGAGGCAAACGCGCTCGGCGTCGACGGCGGACTCATGCTCGATCGCGACGGGTTCGTCGCCGAAACCGATTCCGCGAACATCTTCATGGTGAAGGACGGGCAGTTGGCGACACCGCGGCCCCTCTTCTGCCTGCACGGGATCACGCGCAGCATCGTCCTAAGCGAAGCGCGTACGGCCGGCATTGCCGCTGCCGAGCGCGACATCACGCTTTTCGATCTCTATTCCGCCGACGAAGTGTTCACGACCGGAACGCTCGGCGAGCTCACACCCGTCAGCGAAATCGATCGGCGGCAGGTCGGCGATGGCGGGCCAGGCATCATAACGAAACAGTTGCACGAGCGATACCGCAATCTCACGATAGGAGTGCACGCACCATGAAGTTTCTCAGCACGCTCTTCGGTCTCGTCGCCGTCGCAGCCGTATCCGTCGCGGTCGTGCGCGCGGCGGAGCCGATTCCCGTTCCCGACACGATCAAAAAAGCGGGAGTCATTCGCTTTGCGGCCGACTTCGTGCAGCCGCCGGGAGCATATTTCGATGCGAACCATAAGATGACGGGTTCCGACTACGAGCTCTGCAACGCGATCGCACAACGCCTCGGCGTCAAAGCGAGCTGGACGAATCTCTCGTTCGGTGGACTGATACCAGCGCTCGGTGCCGACCGCTTCGATGCGATCTGCAGCTCGATGTTCATCAAGCCGGATCGTCAAAAAGTCGTCGGCTTCGTCACGTATCGTCAGACGGGGCAAGCCGCGCTCGTGGTCAAGGGAAACCCGCATCATATCAAGAGCATTGCGGATTATTGTGGCGTCAACGCGGTCGAAGTTCTCGGATCGGTCTACGAGAAAGCGGTTCGTGCGCAAAACGAGCAGTGTGTCAAGGAAGGCAAGCCCGCGATCAACATCAAGACGTTCGACACGACGGCGGACGCCGTCACACAGGTGGTCGATGGGCGTGCCGACGTGTGGGCCGGCGACGAACCATTCGTCGTCTATTATTCGCACAAGGTGCCAAACGCGGTTGAGGAAGCGTATGGCGGACAGAATCCCACGCTCGACGGCATCGGGGTCGCGCAGGGTGCCGACGCGTTGGGCAAAGCGATTGCGGCTGCGCTCGAAGCGATGCACGCCGACGGCACGTATGCGCGCATCATGGCGAAGTACGGTCTGCAAAGCGGCGAAATCACGTCCTTCGTGTACAGGCCTGCCGGTTCATAGTGCAGTGGGACTGGGCCGCATTTTTTAATTACCTTCGCTCCGTCGACATTTTGCGCGGCGTCTGGACGACTGTTTGGCTAACCGCCATCTCAATGACCGCCGGAATCTTCCTCGGGCTGTTCTCCGCACTTTTGCTCCGACTCAATCATCCGCTCACCAAGGCGTTCTATTCCGCCTACACGACCGTCATCCGCGGAACGCCGCTGCTGGTACAGCTCGTTTTTGCCTATACCGCCTTACCGCGTTTCGGCATTCGTCTAAGCGTGGCGGAATCGGCGATCTTAGCGCTGAGCGTGAACGAAGGTGCATACGTCGCCGAAATCATGCGTGCGGCGATCGATTCGGTACACCGAGGGCAGATGGAAGCCGCAACGGCCCTCGGCATGACGTACTGGAAGGCGATGCGCGTCGTCATTCTGCCCCAGGCCGCGCGCACGGCGGCGCCGGTGATCGGCAACCAAGTCAATAGCATGCTCAAGGCGACGTCGCTCGTTTCCGTCATCTCGATGGAAGAGCTTTTCCGCACGACGCAAGAGCTGATTCAATCGACGTTCCGCGTGCTCGAGCTTTTCACGGTGGCGTCGATCTACTATTTGATTCTTACGACGCTCTGGGGCTTCGTGCAGCGCGCGCTGGAAGGGTGGCTCGAGTTTCCATCGGGGCGCACGACGCGACAAACGGTGGCGGCCGCTGCAGACGGATGATCGAGCTCGTCGACGTCGAGAAACACTACGGGACGCTGCACGCTCTTCGACGCATTACGGCTACCATCGCAAAAGGCGAAGTCGTCGTCGTCATCGGCGCGAGCGGCTCAGGCAAGAGCACATTACTGCGCTGCATCAATGCGCTAGAAACGGTCGACGGCGGGCGGATACTCGTTGACGGCGACCTCATCGTGGGGCAGCC
>JBOHTT010000021.1:0-9979 GCA_050733775.1 Vulcanimicrobiaceae bacterium | reverse complement strand
CCGCTCCTCGCCCTTAGGAGCAATCGTATGAAGCCTGCGCTCGTACGCCGACTACGGCACTTTGTAAATGCGGTCTTCGACTTTTTCGAGGTGTTCGAGCATTTTGGGGTCGTGGCCGGGGAACCAGCGACCGCTGGCGGCGAGTGTCTCGATCGTCGTGAAGCCGCGCTGATAGTTGTCGTAGTTGTGGATAATCGACGTCGGCGTGCGGGTTTCGAGATTGGCGTAAAAATGCGAGGCGTCGCATGCAAAAACGAGTGGCTTGCCGCCCGCCTCGATGACGGAAATTTGATGGCCGGGCGTGTGGCCGCCGACGTGCAGCACCTTCACGCCGTCGATCGCCCAGTCGCCGCTCACCACGTTGATGCGTCCCGCCGAGCGTAGCGCCGCGATCTGATCGATCGCCGCGGGATCGGCAGAACCGAATGCCGGATGCGCCCTGCCGCGGCCGGTGAAATAATCGATGTCGTCGCTCTGCACGTAGAACGCCGCGTTCGGATAACGCTCCGGCATGCTGAAGTGATCGTAGTGCAGATGCGAGATGATGATCGTTCGAATATCTTTTGGATCGACGCCCAGCTTCGGCAGAAGATCCGTCGGCGACGCATAGTCCTGGACGCCTTTCTTCTCGGCCATCTGCGGCGAGAAGCCGGTATCGATGAGCATCGTGGATTTGTCGTTACGTAAAACCCAAAAAGGGTAGATCAGCTCGACCTCGTCTTGCCGCATTGCGAGGTTGAACATGTAGTAATACGGGCGCTTCGAGCGTCCGAGAATACCGGCAAAAATCTCCACTATGCCTTGGCCCGTTCTGCTTCCGAAAAGACGGAGCGTGCGATGCGAAACGCTTCGGCCGAAACCGGAACGCCGCCGTACACTCCCGCTTGCAACAGGATTTCCTTGATCTCGTCCTTCGTGACGCCGTTGTTTATTGCGCCGCGCACGTGCACTTCGAGCTCGTGCCAGCGGCCAAGAACCGTCAGCATCGCGAGATTGAGCATGCTTCGCGTCTTGCGCGGCAGCCCGGGTCGCACCCAGACGTTGCCCCAGCAATACTCTTCGGTGAAATCGATGAACGCTTCACCAAGCGGGTCGCCCGCTGCACGTTTTGCGCCTGCGTCGACGTACTCGGCACCCAGCACCTCGCGGCGGATGCGCGCACCCTCTTTTCGGTCCATGGTCACCTCCCTAGGGCGCGCCTTGGGCGAGGAGGGGGCAAACCCTGCGCCAATAGACCCTCTGACATGACCGCCACCCCGATCGGCTTTACCTTAATCGTCCGCGTGGAGACGCCGAACCATCCGGGAGCATTTGGCTCGCTCGCTTCTGCGATCGGGGACTCGGGTGGGGTCGTCGGCGCCGTAGACGTCCGCAGCGTCACGAAATCGCACGTCGTGCGCGACGTAACGGTGACGGTAGGCTCCGAACAAAGCGCCACGGCAGTGCGTAACGCGATCGAGCGCGTCGAAGGAACGCGCATCATCAGCGCATCGGACAGCACGTTTCTCGCACATCTCGGCGGCAAGATCGAAATCGCCTCGAAAGTACCGGTGAAAACGCGCGCCGATCTCTCAACCGTCTATACGCCCGGCGTCGCGCGGGTTTCGATGGCGATCGCCGCCGATCCGAGCAAAGCCTTCCAGCTCACGATCAAGCGCAATACCGTCGCCGTCGTCACCGACGGCACTGCGGTGCTCGGCCTTGGCGACATCGGTCCGCTTGGAGCGGCACCGGTGATGGAGGGCAAGTGCATGCTCTTCAAAAAGTTCGCAAATGTCGACGCCTGGCCGATTTGCCTGGACACGAAAGACGTCGACGAAATCGTCGAAACCGTCGTGCGCATCGCACCGATTTTCGGCGGCGTGAATCTCGAGGACATTTCCGCGCCGCGCTGCTTCGAAGTCGAACGGCGTCTCGTCGAACAGCTCGAGATTCCCGTGATGCACGACGATCAGCACGGCACGGCCGTCGTGACGCTGGCAGCGCTCATTAACGCGGCGCTCGTCGTCGGCAAAGATCTCAGCGATATGCGCATCGTCGTTGCGGGCGGTAGCGGGGCTGCCGGCACCGCATCGATCAAGCTTTTTCAGTTAGCGGGCGTCGGCGATATCGTCGCCGTCGGGCGCCAAGGCGCGATCAACCGAAGCGAACGATACGATCGCTCGCATCTCGCTTGGCTCGCGCAGAACACGAACAAAGAAAATTTGCGCGGTTCGCTCGCGTCCGTGCTGAAAGGCGCCGATGCGTTTATCGGCGTTTCGGGGCCGGGCATTCTCGAGGCGGAAGACATCAAGAATATGACGCGCGACCCCATTGTTTTTGCGCTAGCCAACCCGACGCCGGAAATCATGCCTGAAGCGGCGGCTCCGTACGTGGCGGTTATGGCGACAGGGCGGTCCGATTATCCCAATCAAGTGAACAACGTGCTGGCATTCCCCGGTATCTTCCGCGGTGCGCTGGATTGCCGCGCGCGGCGCATCACCGACAATATGAAGCTGGCTGCAGCCAAAGCGATTGCGGCGATCGTCGGCGACGAGCGCAGCGCCGAATACATCATCCCAAGCGTCTTCGATCAGCGCGTGATGGAAGCGGTCGCAAAGGCCGTGATGCACGCTGCGGTGGAAGACGGCGTTGCGCGGCGTGCAATCGTCGTGGCGGAAGAAGACCACGCCGCGGCGCTGGTGTAATCGCGAATGAGCAAAGAGCGCCTACTGATCGTCGAGGACGATAAAGATATCGCTGCGTTCGAGAAAGAAGTGCTCGATCGCGCGGAGTTCGTGGTTCAGATCGCCCCCAACGGCGCGCAAGCGCTCGAGCTGGCCGCGCAGTGGTCCCCGGATGTCGTGCTGCTGGACGTCGGTCTGCCGGACATCTCCGGTCTCGACGTGCTCACGTCGCTGTCGAACACGAGCGACGCGTTCATTTTAATGGTGAGTGCTGCCTCCGGCGAAGATGATATTCTGCGCGGGCTCGGCCTCGGCGCCGACGACTATATCACCAAGCCTTTTTCTCCTGCGGAACTCGTCGCGCGCATCCAATCGTTTCTCCGACGGCGCGATCGTCATTCGCAACGCGAAACGGAAGGCCGTATGACGATCGGCAACGCTACGCTGGTCCGAGACCTTCACGTGCTGCAAAATGGCGAACGAAACGTGCCGCTCACCGCGCTGGAGTTCCGGCTACTCTGGTATCTCGGAGATGGAGAGGGGCGACTCCTGACGAGAGCGCAGATTTTGGAGCATGTGTGGAACGACGTGTCCGGCGTTCCCACGCGCGTCGTCGACGTGCACGTTGCCGCGTTGCGTAAAAAACTTGCCGAGGTAGGCGCGACGCTTGCAATTGCGAGCGTGCGCGGCATCGGCTACCGCTTGGATCGACCGTAGCAATCGCGTGATCCGGTTCCTGGTCGCGCTGGTCGGCGCGCTGGCTCTCGTGTTGCCCTTTGCCGTTGCCGATAGCGCAACGCCCGTTTTCTACGAAGCGCCTGCGCAAAAGTTGCCGGCCGGACGTCTTGGGGGCGATCCGTTTTGGGCCGTCCTTCCTTCCGGACGTTTGGTGAAACCCGCGGGACGGAGCGCGCTGGTCGGCACGGCATCGCAAGCCGTCGCGATCGTTCCGGGCACGCACTACGCGATCGTCGCCGGCGATTCGCTGAGCGTGGTCGACACCGACACGATGATGACGCAGACGCAGTTTGTGTTGCCTGAAGTCGTCGCATTCACAAGCGTGTTGGCGATGCACGACCCTCTCGATCCCGCACGAACGCTCGTTGTTGCAAGCGGCGGATCCGCTAATGCAATTTATTTCTTCACGCTGGAAGGCGAAAGGCTCGTCGCCGACCGGATCGAGCCGAAGGTGCAGCTCGCCGGCTTCCCGATCGCGCTCGTGCACGGCCCGAAAGATACGGCCTACGCAATTGCCGGCGATTCCGGCCGCGTAACGGCCATCGATTTGCGCTCGCGGCGGTTGCGTGCGACGCGCCTCGCCGGATTCTTTCCGATAGCGGGCGCGCTTGCCGGTCCGCATTTGCTCGTCTGCAACGAGGGCGCGATGCAGTACGCGCGTCTCGAGCGGCCGGCTCAGGCGCCGCCGTATCAGACGCCCCCCGGCGATATGGATCGCGCATCGTCGCTGTCGTTCTTGAATTTTGCTCCCAGCGGCGCCGATCCGGCACCGCTGCGCATGGACCGCCCGCCCGATGGCATTCACGTTGTCGGCGGCGCCCATCCGCGTGCGATCGCGGTTTCGCCTGACGGCGCGTACGCGTTCGTGGCCATGGCGAACGTCGATCGTGTCGCCGTCGTTGCGCTCGATGGCGCACCGCGCGTCACCGAGGGACTCGAGCTGCGGTTGTTCCCGAAGGGACCGTATGGAACTCAGCCGGCGGCCCTTGCGCTTTCCCGCGACGGCAAACGATTGTACGTCGCGCTCGCCGGTATCGATGCCATTGCGGTGCTCGATGCGAGCTCGCCGCTCAATCTCAAGCGCCTCGGCCTGATTCCTACCGGCGACTATCCGGTCTCGCTCGCGCTGTCCGATGACGATCGCACGCTTCTGGTCGTAAACGCAAAAGGCTTTGGGCCGAACGGCACGTCGGTCTCATCGACGCTGCAGCGTATCGATTTGAGCGGCGTCAATCTCGTCGGCACGACGTACGCCACGCTCGGTGCAACGCGCGTTCCCGTGCCCGCGCGTTCCGATGGACTCGTTCCGTCGCTAGGCTCAGGCCGGGCTAGCACTCGCATCAAGCACATCTTTGTGATCTTGCAGGAAGACAAGACGTACGATTCCGTGCTCGGCGACCTCGAGGACTTGCACGGCAAGCAGCACGGGAACGGTGCACGCGATCTTGCGGTCTTCGGCGCAAATACGACCCCGAATTTGCACGCGCTCGCGCGTACGTATGCCGTCGCAGACAACTTCTACGCAGACGCGCGGTCGATCGTCGAGGGTCATCAGCTCGCGCTCGGCGGCGAGATCAGCGATTACTCGCAAAAGCAAGAACTCGACGGCGCGGCTCTGCGCGAAGATCCTGAGGGCTATTCGCGCTTCGGCTACATTTTCAACACGCTTGCGGTCCACGGCATTAGCTATCGCGATTACGGCGATCTCTTGCTCCTGCGCGGCTACGATCGCGGAGACAACGCCGATCCGCGTGTCGACGATCCTGCTTTCGCCGGCCCGAGCGATCGCGTTGCTCCGACGACGAGCCTCGGCGGCTTGTACGCGAGCGATGCTCCCGCAATCGTTGCATTGCGCGGGCACGTCGACGAGCGCTATCCGGGCTGGAATCTCCGCATTCGCGACGAGCGCCGCGCGCGCGAGTTCGTGCGCGACTACGATGCACTTGCCGTTGCCGGTAAGGCGCCCCGCTACACCGTGATTTGGCTGCCCTCCAATCACGGGGGCGCAGGCAAAGACATTCCACCGTACCCGGAGGAAGTCGCCGACGGCGATCGCGCGCTGGGCATCATCGTCTCTCATCTGACGCGCTTGCCGATTTGGAAGGATAGCGCCATCTTCATTACTGCCGCCGATACACAGTCGCAGCGCGATCATGTCAGCGTGCAGCGCTCGTTTGCAATCCTTGTTTCACCGTATGCAAAGCGCGGATATGTCGGTCACCGGCATTTGGCGACGGCAAGCGTGCTCAAGACGGAAGAAGAGCTGCTGGGCATCCCGCCCCTGGCGCTGCGGGATTTGCTGGCTACCGATATGGCCGATTTCTTTACTGCGCGGCCCTCTTTTGCGCCGTACACGGCGAAGGCAGTCACATCCGTTAACCATGGCGAATGATGCGGTCGTGACCGAAAAGGAGATTCTTGGAACGCCGTACGTGCGTTCCTCGACGGCGTCGTTACGCGACGTCGTCGTTGTGATGCCCGGCGCCGCGCTCGATCACATAGTGCCGTTGCAAGGCGAACCGAGCCCGATTGTCTCGCGCGCGAAGGAACAGCATGCCGTTATGGTGCGGACCTTCCACCAACACGGCATACGAATTCATCCGCTGGAAGAGAACGACGAGACCGGTTTGGCAACGTTCGTCGGCGATTGCGCCATCGTTGTGGCCGGCGGAGCGATTTTGCTGCGTCCGTACAAAATCGAGCGGCGCCGCGAGCTCGCCGCCGTGCAGGCAAAGCTGGAGCAGCTTGGCGTGCCGGTCCTCGGGCGAATCGAAGCACCGGGCCTTTTCGACGGAGGCGACGTCGTCGTCGCGGGCGATACTGCGTATTTTGGCGTTCCGCACAAACGCCCGAGGAGCAATGCGCTGGGCCGCGATCAACTCTCTCGCATTCTCGCATCGTGCGGGCTCAAGACGGCCGAGCTCGCGATGAACGACACGGTTCCGCGCCTCAACGACGTTTTTTCCGCCGCTGCGGACGATACGGTCGTTGCCGCGCCGGATTTCGTCGACACGGCGCCACTGAATGGAAAAGTCAAGCTCATCGCGATTCCGCGCGGCGATGAATATGGCGCATCGCTCTTGGCGCTCGCTCCGCGGCGTGTGATGGCCAATCTGCGCTTCGCGCATGCGCTGCCTATTCTGCGCAAGGCGAAACTGGACGTCGTTGCGATCGATCTTTGGGAATTCGGAAAGGTCGGCGGCGGACCGCCGGCGCTTGCCCTTCCCCTCAAGCGAGGAGCTTAGCAAGTCACACCCGCGATCGAAATTGTCGGCCTCGTTAAACGTTACGACGATCTCACCGCCGTAGACGGAATTTCGCTCACGGTCAACGAGGGCGACTTCTTCGGATTTTTGGGCCCCAATGGGGCCGGAAAAACGACGACGATCAACGCGATCGTCGGGCTTGCCTCCTATCAAGCCGGCGCAATCCGGGTTTTCGGCCACGACGTGATGCACGATTGGCGTGGTGCGCGGCCGCTTGTCGGCGTTGCCCCGCAAGAATTCAATTTCGATCGGTATCTCTCGATCCGGGATATCTTGCTCTATCAAGCCGGCTATTACGGGCTGCGAAAAAAAGACGTCGAGGACCGCGCCGATATGTTGCTCGAGCGCTTCGGCCTGGCCGAAAAGTCGAAAGTGTTTTACACGCGGCTTTCCGGCGGGCAAAAGCGCCGCCTGACGTTGGCGCGCGCATTGATCCACGAACCCAAGCTGCTCATTCTCGACGAGCCGACGGCCGGCGTAGACGTCGAGCTGCGCCTCGAGCTGTGGGACTTCGTGCGCGAGCTCAACGGCGGCGGCACGACGATCTTTCTCACGACCCACTACCTCGAAGAGGCCGAAGCGCTTTGCCGCAACATCGCGATCATCGAAAGCGGCAAGATCGTCGCGCGCGAGTCGACGCAAAAGCTCGTCGGTAACCGTACGCTGCAAGACGTCTTCTTGGAGCTCACCAAGCGATGACGCGCGAAGTTTTCGCGCCGGGTTCGTTCTCGATAAGGAATCGGGTTGCGCTTTGGACGCTCATCAAGCGCGAGATGAAGCGCACGTGGGTCGTGATCAATCAGGTCGTGTGGCCCCCGATCATCACGACCGTGCTCTATGTCTTCGTCTTCGGGCTCGCGCTCGGCAGCCGCATCGGCGACACGCAAGGCGTGCCGTACGCCGCGTTCTTGATTCCCGGTCTCATCATGCTGCAAGTCATCGACGCCGCGTACGGTGAGGCGGGCAGCAGCGTCTTCCAAGGTCGCTTCCTCAATCACATTCAAGAGCTGCTCATCGCACCGATGTCGGCGCTGGAGATCGTGCTCGGTTTCGTCATCGCCGGTATCGCACGGTCGTTCTTGATTGCCGGACTGATCACCGGGCTTGGGCTCGTGCTCGTGCACATCGGCCCGCAAAACTGGCCGCTGTATGCACTCGTGGTCGGCAGCGTGGCGGTGTTGTTCACGTCGATCGGCATCATCTTCGGCTTGTGGGCCGAAAAGTTCGACCACATCGCGATCTTCACGACGTTCGTCATCACGCCGCTCGTGTTCGTCGGCGGCGTTTTCACGTCGATTCGCTTTTTGCCACCGCTCGTGCAGAAGCTTTCGCTGTTCAACCCAATGTTCTATATGATCGACGCGTTCCGGTACTCGTTCACCGGCCGCAGCGACATCGGCCTGGAGCACTCGCTCACCATTGTCGTCGGCCTGGCGGTGTTCGCATTCGCGCTCGCGCTAGGGATGACCGCGGTGGGCTATAAGTTGAGAGCATGACGTCAGCCGCCCGCCGGCTCCTGTTCGCCGCCTGCTTCGGCCTCCTGGCCCTGGCGCCGGCCGTGGCCGCGCCGCAGGGCGCCGTCGTCGGCCAACTCGCTCCCAATTTCGATTTGCCGACGATCGACGGTAAGCATATTTCTCTGGAATCGCTGCGCGGGAAGACGGTCGTCGTCAACGTGTGGGCGACCTGGTGCCCGCCGTGTCAGCAAGAAACGCCCGATCTGGTGTCCGCATACAAGAAGCTGCACTCCGCGGACGTCGTCTTCATCAGCATCGATTCCAGCGAACGCCCCGAGCTCGTACGCGCCTTCGCCGCCGCAAAGAGCATCCAGTGGACGCAAGCCGTCGATGAAAAGCGTACGTTCCTGCACGCGTATGACGTGCGCTATTTCCCGACGACGTACGTTATCGACCCGCAAGGCATCTTGCGCTCGACATACATCGACACGATTACCCCGAAGTTGTTGGCAGGCTTCGTCACAGACGCGCAAGCCGGACGCGACAGCGTGGTGACGTCATCGCTGCAGAAGAAGATCGACGCGCTTCTCGCACCGGCCGCCTTCAACTTTAGCGGGCCGCCGGCAAAGGTGCTGGCAACGGTCGAGCACGCCCGTAAGACGATGGATAAGGTCGATGCGATGGTCGGCGACTCGGATCCCGCAACAAATCCGGTCGATCTGCCGAGCATGCAGCGTGAAGAGAACGCACTGCGCGTCCGTACGATCGCCGCGCTAGGTCCGCTCGCAACCACGACCGCGCGGAGAGCGACGCTCGCGCAACTCGAGGGCGCTCGCGATCTGTATCTCGGCGAGTACGCGAAGTCGATGAAAGAATACCGCATGGCTTCGACGCTCGATCCGAAGAACGGCGATTCGCTGGACGGTCTTAGCATGTCTGCCCGCTATGCGAAACAGTATCCTGAGATGCTGCGCGCCGACAAAGCGCAGGTCGCGATGATGCCGGATAGCGTACCGGCGCTCGTTGGGCTCGCGATCGATGAGGGCGGGGCGAAACAGTACGCTGCGTCGCGCGCGACGTTCGATCGTGCGATCGCGCTTGCATCGAAAAAAGCGAACGCCCCACACGCCAAGCCGAAGGAAATCCGCATGCTTGCGTGGGCGCATCTCTATTACGGACGCATGGAGGCGAAGGCAGGCGATTCCGATGCAGCTCGGCGTCAGTTCGCGCTTGCGATGACGGCGACCGTGCGGCTGCCGAAGAAAGATTCGCGCTATACCATCTACATGGAGCAGGCACAGGAAGAGACCGTCGCGCTCGACCTCGCACGCGACAAGAAAAATGCAACCGCGATCTCGCTGGCTCCGTGGACCGGGCCCGAGCTTCCGAACAGCTCGCCTGACACCGCGAAATATCGGCTCGTCGTCACTGGCCCGGCGGGGAAGACCGTCACGCTGCGCGCGGCCGACCTGCCGAAGGGCTGGATCGCGTCGTTCTGTCTGGATCGCATTTGCGCGCCGTTGCGCGTGACGACGACGCTTCCCGACAGCGGCGTGAAGGTGATCGAGTTCCAAGTCGTGCCGCCCGAAGCAAGACTCTTGGCGCGCGTCCCCAGCGTCCGCGTCATCGCAACGGTCGGAAGCGCTACTTCCACCGCCCGCACCATCGCACTTCGGTAGCCGTTGTCATCCCGAGCGTAGGCTCGCGAAGCGAGCCGTAGTCGAGGGACAGCGACATTACAGTTACGCACGAGAATCTTCGCCCACGGTCATCGCGGCGGTCCCTCGACTACGCGCCTTCGGCGCTACGCTCGGGATGACAAGGGTATAGAGCACTACGCTCGATGTAAGTA
>JBOHTT010000020.1:0-10331 GCA_050733775.1 Vulcanimicrobiaceae bacterium | reverse complement strand
ACGTGGAATAGGCCACGATCGTGAACCAATCCCGGAAACTCGAGCCAAAACGCGAAATACATCGACGCGCAAAAACCGAAGGCAATCGACAGGAAACCGATCGCCGCATGCCGCCCCGCACGCCATTGGCCGTATAATAAGAATGAGATCATCGCGCAGCACACGACAAACGCGATGTAGCATCCGCTCATTACTTCGATGTCCGGTCCGGCCGTCTCCGCGGCGATAGGCGCGATTGCGCCGCCTAGCCCAAGGACGACCATCAGGACGGCGCCTGCACTCAAATAATCGCGAGGCGTCGCAGGGCGCGTTGCTAAGAACGGCGTCCGGACGGTCCTCACTTGGGTACTGTCGCGGGCTCCTTCTCCGGCGCCGTCATGTAACGCTTACGGCGCTCGGCAAACGTGAGCTCGGAAATCCCCGATTTATCGATGTGACCCAAGCCGACGTCGCACATTAAATCGTATTGCCCCTTCGTCGCTTCAGCGAGCGGCAAGACGAGATTCACGGCGTGCGCCAAGTCCAGCGCGATGCCGGAATCCTTGCGCGCGTGCTCCGCCGCAAAATACGTCGTGTGCTCGCGCTTCTGCATATCCTCGCCGTCGCTCAGGAGCACGCGCGACGCTGCGCCGGTGCGCGCGAAGATTTCGCGCAATTCGTCGAGATTGATTCCGAGCGCGCTACCCAAGGCGAGTCCCTCTGCCAAACCCGCCGTGTTGATGTTCATCACCATGTTGACGAGCGCTTTGACTTCGGCCGCGCGCGGAATCTCACCGACATACACTTGCGTGCGTGAGATCAGCCGCAACAGTCCCGCAAGCTGGTCGACGACGAACTTGCTGCCGCCAAGCATCAGATAGAGGGTCCCGTCGTGCGCCTGCGGCGCCGAGCCCGACATGCTCGCTTCGATGAAGCGGCCGTTGCGCGCCGCGACGCGGTTGGCAACTTCCTTGTGGATCTTCGGCGAGACGGTGCTGCAGTCGATGAACGTCGTGCCGCTCGCACCGACCAGCAAACTGTCGCCGTTCTCCGCATAGATTTCGTTGACCGCATTGTCGTCAGGGACGACGGTAATGACGATCTCGCAGTTCGCGTTGACCTCGGCTAACTTCTTGGCGTGGTAGCACCGCAAATCGCGCGACGTCTGTGCGGCAAGCGCTTCGTTCTTATCGTAGAGTGCGCCCAGTGGAACGTGCGCTTGGAAAAGGCGCTTGGCGATGCTGCCGCCCATGCGGCCAAGCCCAATCACTCCCACTTTCTTTTCGAAGCGGGGCGGCTGCTGTTGAGGCGCAGTCGGCGGTACTCCGGCCATGCGAAAATGCCCCTTTTGTTACGTGGGGAGTGAAGGGCAGAGGTCCATTCGCAAACTGTAGGGCACGGCCGCCCGAACTCCTGCCCAAAACGAACGGCGCTCGGCGTTGAGGATGCCTGCGTTTTGCAGCGAAGGCGCTGCTATGACCGGATACTATCGG
The DNA here is from genome assembly GCA_050733775.1 of Vulcanimicrobiaceae bacterium. Taxonomy (GTDB): domain Bacteria; phylum Vulcanimicrobiota; class Vulcanimicrobiia; order Vulcanimicrobiales; family Vulcanimicrobiaceae; genus JAFAMS01. The sequence continues at coordinate 8,859 of JBOHTT010000020.1, read as the reverse complement.
TTCCCGACCGTGCACCGCGAGCGGCTCGCGTTCGTGAGCGAGGACGATCTCTGGCTCGTGTCGCCGGACGGGGGTCTGGCGCGGCGCCTTACGACGAGCGTCAGCGAAATTTCGCTTCCGCGCTTCTCGCCGGACGGTAGCTTGCTCGCCTTCGTCGGACGCGAAGAAGGCCACCCGGAGGTCTACGTGATGCCGGCCGAAGGTGGCCCGGCGCGCCGGCTGACGTTCCTCGGCGGCGGCGTGTGCGTACTCTGCGGATGGACGCCCGACGGAGCCGAGATCCTCTTCACCTCTGACTACGGCTCGCCGTTCGAGCGCGAGACCCAAGCGTTTGCAGTCGCGACCGGCGGCGGCGCGCCGCGGCCGCTTGGCATCGGACACGTGGCGACGATCGCGCCCGGCCCACGCGGCGCGACCCTGATCGGACGAAACGCTACCGATCCGGCGCGGTGGAAACGCTATCACGGCGGCACCGCCGGCGACCTCTGGGTCGATGCGACTGGGTCGGGCACCTACCGCAGGCTGATCGCGCTGCGCGGCAATCTGGTCTGGCCGATGTGGGTCGGCGGTCGCGCCTTTTTTCTCTCCGATCATGAGGGCGTCGGAAATCTCTACTCGTCCGCCTCCGACGGAACGGACTTGCGAGCGCACACGCACGAGCGCGAATATTACGCGCGCTATCCTTCGACGGACGGCAACGTCGTCGTCTACACGGCAGGCGCGGAAATACGTATGCTCGATCCGCGCAACGACAGCGTTCGCACGATTGCAATTCAAACTCCGTCGACGGCACCGCAAACGGTTCGGCGTTTTGTCGACAGCGCAGAGGGACTCGAGCACTTTGCACCGTCGCCGGACGGCAGTCAGATCGCGCTCGTCTCGCGAGGTCAGCCGTACACGATGCCGCTCTGGGAAGAAGCGGTCACGCATCATGGCAGCAGCAGCCGCATTCGCTACCGCCTCGTCGAATGGATGGAAGACGGCGAGCGGCTCGTCATGGTCGACGACGCCGAAGGTTACGAGCGCATCATCGTCGCGCCGGTCGATCAATCGCAGCCGCCGCGGGCGTTGACCGACACCTCGATCGGGCGCGTCGTCGAGCTGACAGTCTCGCCCGTCAACGATCAGGTCGCGTTTATGAACCACCGGCGCGAAATTTACATCTTCGATGCGGCGTCCCACGAACAACCCCGGAAGATCGACGAAAGTCCGGGCGACGTCTTTTCGACGCTCGCATTTTCGCCGGACGGACGGTATCTCGCGTACACGTGGTCGCCGCAGCACGACGTCGGCATCATTCGCGTGTGCAAGGTTAAGTCGGGCGACGTTCACGACGTTACCTCGCCGCTACGCGTCGATTTCCACGCGACGTGGGATCCCGACGGCGATTTTCTGTACTTTATCTCCACGCGCGATTTCAATCCGGCGTACGATGCGCTGCAATTCGATCTGAGTTTTCCGCTTGCGATGCGGCCGTTCGCGGTCGCGCTGCGCAAAGACGTGCGCTCGCCGTTCGTTCCCAAACCGTCGCCGTTGCATAAAGAGCATCGCTCCGACGACGACATCGGTAAGAAAGCGAAAGCGCCGAAGATCGAGATCGATTTCGACGGCATCACGGGGCGCGTGATCGCATTTCCGGTTGAGGAAGGCCGCTACGACGAGATCGCCGCGCTGCACAAGCGCGTCGCGTTCACGCGCTTCCCGTTCAAGGCGATCAAAGTCCCGCCGAAGCGCTGGGAAGACGAAGAAAAAGTCGGCGAGCTGCAGCTCTACGATTTCGAATCGGAGCGCCTCACCACGCTTGCGCGAGAGGTGAACGACATTCGTATCGCCGCCGATGCGCGCACGCTGCTGTACGGCTCGCACGACCGGTTGCGCGCAGTCGATGCGGGCGGCGATCTTCCGGAAGACGACTCCGACGAGCAGAAGCCCGGCAACGAGCCTGGCCGTCGCAGCGGCTGGATCGATCTCACCCGCATCAGCGTGTTGATCGAACCGCGCGATGAATGGGCTCAAATGCTGCGCGAAGCGTGGCGGCTGCAGCACGAGCATTTTTGGGATCAGCGCATGTCCGGCGTCGATTGGGACGTCGTCTACGATCGCTACAACCGCATTTTGCCGCTCGTTCGCACGCGCGGTGAGCTTTCCGATCTCATTTGGGAGATGCACGGCGAGCTCGGTACGTCGCACGCGTACGAGATCGGCGGCGATTATCGCGAAGCGCCGAATTACAAGCGCGGTTTCCTCGGCTGCGATCTGACGTGGGACGAACGGCTCGAGGGCTGGCGGATCGAAAAAATCTATCGCGGCGATTCGTGGGAACGCAACTCCGATTCACCGCTTGCCGCGCCGGGACTCGAAATCGAAGTGGGCGACGCCATCGTTGCCGTCGGTGGACGGCCCGTCGACAAAACGACGACCGTCGACGAGCTCTTGACCAATGCGGCAGATCGTGAGGTCGTGCTCACGATTCTCTCGGCACACAAGAGGCACGAGCGTCGCCGCGTGATGGTCAAGGCGCTCGCAGCGGATACGCTTCTACGCTATCGCTCGTGGGTGAACGACAACCGCGCGTACGTGCACAAGCGCACAAAGGGCGAAGTCGGTTACTTGCACATCCCCGACATGGGCCCATGGGGTTTCTCGGAATTCCACCGCGGTTTTCTCACGGAATTCAATCGCGGCGGCCTCATCGTCGACGTGCGCTACAATCGAGGCGGCCACGTTTCGCCGCTGTTGCTCGAGAAGCTCGCGCGCAAACGCATCGGCTACGACGTGATGCGCTACGGCTCTCCCGTTCCGTACCCCCACGAATCCGCTCAAGGCCCGATGGTCGCGCTCACCAATCAGTTTGCAGGCAGCGACGGCGACATTTTCTCGCACGCATTCAAGCTGTATAAGCTCGGGCCGCTCGTCGGCAAGCGGACCTGGGGCGGCGTCATCGGCATCAACCCGCTGCATCATCTCGTCGACGGCACGATCACGACGCAACCGGAGTTTTCATTCTGGTTCGTCGACGTCGGCTGGGGAGTGGAAAACTACGGCACCGATCCGGATTACGACGTCGACATCGCGCCGCACGATTCATTCGCGGGGCGCGATCCGCAGATGGAGAAAGCGCTCGAGCTTATTTCTTCACTGCGGGCGCAGACGAACGGGAAGCCGAGCTTTGAGAATCGCCCGTACTTACCGCTCCCGTTTGTACCGGAGCGCCGCTAAAGATTGCCTTGCCGCCCGCGAGCGGTGTGAGCGCGGCAATCACTTGCTGCGCTCCTTCGGGAGCCGCGACGGGCTGAATGGGAGGCAATCCCGGAAGCGGGCCTGGCGGATCGCCGAGAATCGGCGGCTTTGCAATGTCGGTGTTGTAGGTATTCGTCTCGAGCGCAGCTGACGAAACGCCCGCGTTCGCAACGAGCCCGTTCAAATACACCGCATAGATTTGCGGCGAGTACGATGCGGCGAATGCATTCTCACCGAAGCTCGTCGGCTGTCCTGCGGTCGACGCAGGCACCTGCGATAGGGTGCTCGAGACGGCTTGCGGCTGATTCGTCGGCAACACCGACGACAAAAATGCCGCGCCAAACCGCGCGAGCGGCGGCATCGTCGCGCCCGCGAGCGTCGAATCTTGCGGCGGGAAGATCAGCGCGCCGAGATGCGGCGGCGTGAACGACGTCAGCGTCAGCTGCTGGATCATTTCTGGAAGATACTACCGGTGCCGGCGAGCCTGCGCAGTGACGCCATCACCTGCGCCGCGAAATCGTTGTGGTTGGCGCCGGCCGTGTATGGGATGCCGGCGGCGGTCCCGGCCGGAGGCGGGGGCGTCCCGAAGGGCCCGAGCAGGTTCTCCCGCGCGATCGCGCCGCCGACGGACGTGCCGTCGGGGCCCAGCTGGGCGGTAAGGCCGTTGAGGAGCACGGAGTAGACGCTCTTGGAGTACTGCGCAACCTCGCTCTGCTGCAGCGAATACGCCGGCGGCGCTTGGTGCTGCGAGAGGTTGAGCGCGGGCAAGGCCGAGAGCGAGACCCCGCCAATGCTGGCGTTGAGGGCCGCTCCGAGAGAGCCGATGCTGGGGGTGCCGCCGAAGATCATGCTCTTCTAGTCTTCGGCAGGTTGCCCGCATGTCATGGTAAGCGGAGCCCGCCGGTCGTCATTGTGAGATGACAAACGTAGCCCACCTCTGCTACACTCGGGGTCGCCGAAGCGGGGCCGAGGGGCCCTCACCGGATGCCTGCGGGCGATCCGGTCCACCACAAGAACCGACGGCAGGTTCTCTTCGTGGGGATGCTTCGGCATCGCCACATTTTTTTATGGGAGGTTCTTCATAGCAGCTCGACCGCTTCGCATAAACGAGCAGATTAGGATCCGCAACGTTCGCGTCATCGATGATGACGGCTCGCAGCTCGGCGTCATGCCGACGGAAAACGCCCTCGACCTTGCACGACAGCGCGGCCTCGATTTAATCGAAGTCTCGCCGACGGCGGTTCCACCGGTCTGCCGGATCACCGATTACGGACGGCTGAAATACGAACAGGCGAAGAAAGACCGAGACGCGCGCAAGAAACACCGCGGCTTCGAGCTCAAGGAAGTGAAGCTTCGCCCGAAGATCGAGACGCACGACTACGAGGTCAAGGCTCGAATGGCGGAACGGCTCCTCATGGACGGCGGCAAAGTCAAGGTAACGATCATGTTTCGCGGCCGCGAGATCACGTATACCGGCTTCGGACGACGTCTGCTCGATCGCATGGCGGAAGATCTCAAGAACCTTGCGAGTGTCGAACGCGAACCGCGCCTCGAAGGTAAGAATATGTTCATGATTCTCGCGCCGCGACAAACGCCGCTCGGTCCGCCGAAGTTCACCCACCCCCACGAAAAACCAGAAGAAGAAAAACATCTGGACGAACAACATCCAGACGAAGAACCTTCAGACGAAGAACACACAGAAGCAGCAACCAGCGACAACGAAGCCATCGGGAGTGCCTCCAGTGCCTAAGATCAAGACCCATCGTGGAACCGCGAAACGCGTGAAGGTGAGCGCCACCGGAAAGGTGCTGCACCGGCATCAGTTCAGCGGCTGCGGCCACATTCTGAGTAAGAAGTCGCGCGACCGCAAACGCAAGTTCCGCAAAGATCAGCAGACTTTCAGCGGCGACCTCAAACGGTTTCGCCCGCAGATTCCGTATCTGTTCTAGGAGGGGAGAGGTAAACCGTGGCCAGAGTCAAGCGCGGCGTCAACAAGATCAAGCACCGGCGAAAGGTGATGAAGCTCGTCAAGGGCTTCCGCGCGGCACGCCGCCGCAATTACCGCGTCGCCAACGAAGCACTGCTGCACTCGCTCGCATACGCGTATCGCGACCGGCGCGCGCGCAAGCGCGATTTTCGCTCGTTGTGGATCGCGCGCATCAACGCGGCCGCTCGCCGCGAAGGGCTGACGTACTCGCGTTTCATGGCCGGGCTGAAAAAGAGCGGCGTCAACGTCAACCGCAAGGCGCTCGCGGAGCTCGCCGTCAGCGATCGCGCTGCCTTCGCGCGGCTCCTGGCGATTGCCAAGGACAAGCTCAAGACCGTCGCATAGCGCTCCTTAGCGCCCATGCGATCGCGATCTGCGATTTCGCGTCCGTCAGCTCGTTGCGCTCGACCATCGCCCACGCGTCGTCGAGCGCAAACGTTTTCACGAGCATATCTTCTTCGCCGGTGTCCGGTGCGCGATCGCCTGACGTGAGGTCTTCGGCCGCATAGAAATGCAGCAGCTCGGTGCAAAAGCCGGGCGCCGAATACGCGGTCCAGAGCGGTTTCAGCGACTTTGCGGAATAGCCGGTCTCTTCGCGCAATTCGCGCGCGGCGCACGCGCCGGGATCTTCTCCCTCATCGATCGTGCCGGCCGGAACTTCCCACTGTCGTCTGCCGATCGGATAGCGATACTGTTCGACGAGAACGATTTCGTTCGGCGACGGCTGCGCCACGATAACGACGGCGCCAGGATGCTCGACGATTTCGACGATGCTACGTCCGGATGAAAATTCGAGCTCTTCCAAACGTAGGCTGACGACTTTTCCGCGATACACATAGTTCGACCACAACGGTTGCATGCGCGCGCTTTCGCGCTTGCAATAAGCACGGCCCGCGAGCGTACTCGCGGGCCGTCTTTTGGCTTGGGAGCCGACGAACGTTCTGGGTTGGGGACAGATGGTGTTCGCCGGCGCCAAGGTCATCTTGGTGCCAACCGTCACGGTTGGCTACGAACGCACTATGGGTTGAGGAAGCAGAGGTAGTTGCGTCCGGTTTCGAGACCGTCGGTAGCAACCGGCCACGCGAATTTGCCGTCGGGGAGTTGGACGATTCCCATTCCGCCACCGGAGTTGAACGCGACTTCGCACGTTCCGGCCGTCATAGGGCTACCGCCGGCTGACAGTGGCAGGAACCACGGCGTCGTCGGGGTCACGACACTGTTCGCGTCGATCGTGATCATCGAGCCGCCGGTCCACTTGGTCAGAATTTGCGCGTCGTGGTTGTCGGCTGTTCCGACGAAGAAGCCGCTTCCGAGAACGGTGTCTTGTGCGAGGCCGCCGCCGCCGGTGAAGATGTTGAACTTCGGACTGGCGACCGTGGCACCGGCGAACGCCGGGCTTGCTGTGAGGTTGTCAGTCTCGGAGTAGAGGCTGCCACCCAGGAGCCAGACATTGCCGCTACCTGTTATCGCGCTATTTGCGAATTCGGTGTACTGACCGCAATTTGTGGCGGGGATCGAAATCCATACGCCACTGGCGGCGCCACCCGCTCCGCTGCCAGCCGCGCCGGTCGCTTCTTCTTCCGTGAGGATGTTTCCACCAGAGAACGTGGCGCCGTTTGCGAACGGCCCGGCAGGCGTTCTGCCGCCGGACTTCAGCGAGCATGAAGTGACATTACCGGATGTCGTAATCGTATTGACGGTATTGTTGCCGCCATCGGCGGTGTGAGCGACATCCGCGCACAGCACGTAGATGTTCGTCCCGTCCGTCGTAATGCCGGTTTGCGGACCGAGCAGACCGGTGTGCTGTAGATTATCAGCTGACGAGCCGCTCGGGCAGCTGATGCTAAATTCGTGCGTTGCACCGCTCGGGCTCATTGAAAACGCCTTCGATGCGTTTTGTTCGGTGCCCCACAAGTTGTTGTCCGGACCGATGATGAGTCCGCCCGCGGGCGCATTGGTCAATGCCGGTAAAGCGGTGATGTACGAAACGCTCGCGCCTGCGGTGCCGTTCGCGTACGTCGTCGCACCAAGCGGCGATGTCGCGCTATTGACCGTGAAGTAGATGTTGCCGTTAGCGTAGACGACGCCGCCGCCCCACGGATTGATGGTACCCGATGTGTTCTGACCAACGGCGGGCGCTGGATAGTTCATCGCAAAAGGATTGACTGGACCGGTGCCGCCGTTTGCGGCTACGGTGATGTTGAACGAGCCGGTCGGTGGGGTCGGTCCGTTGTTGTATTGCACCGCGACTTGATCGCCGGAATGGGTTACGCCGACCGACGATTGGCAACCCGTTCCACTGGTTTGACCTTGCGGAATCAGCTGGAGGCACGTACCGCCGCTCTTGTCCGAGTCGGTGACCGTGGCATAAAGTGCTGCACCGGCTGTCATACCTTGGCCGGTAACCGTGATCTTGCCGTCGGTGGACGACGCCGACGCGGGATTGACTGCCGTTTTCACGATTGCAAACGGCGACGATGTTGCAGCGACGACAACCGTTGCCGGTGCATTCGTTGCACTAGAGATCGGGGTAGGCGTGGGAGTCGGCGTTCCACCGCCGCCGCCGCCGCCGGGACCGCCGGGATTACCAGGATTTCCTGGAACAGTGGGGGTGCTTGTGTGTCCGCCACCTCCGCCACCGCAGCCGGCCAATGCGACGGCAACTCCCAAAACCAAAAGTATTCGTTTCATTTTTCTCTCGATGTCACGCGAAGGTTTGAAAAGTTGGCTTGCGACTTTTTGACTTACGCCAAATCTGCAGTACAACAAGCTCGGCGCCTATTTTCCCGGAGAGCGAGCAACAAAACGTTTTCTTTTGAGAATTACGACGCGTAAAATCATGTCGAAAGTACCACGACAACGCGCGCGCTATTGGCGTCAGACATTACGTTATCGAATGTGTGGGGATAACGTCCCATGTCAACGGGACGATGGTCCTACATCGATCTAGACTTTGTACTTCTCGCAAACAAATCGAATGCGATCGCGATATCGATCATTGCAATCGTCGCGCCGGCACTCCAGCGCGCGGGAACGATTACGGCGACGATTGCGAGCGCGAGTGCCGTCAAATACGCGGCGTGAATGCTGATGGCCAAACGCGACGCACCGGCGCGATGCGCCCGCCGCATTGCGGCGGCTATTACGATAACCCCGAGGCCGAGCGGCGCCAGGGCGACCGGTCCGAAGCCGTGGAGCTCGGCCAACAGCGCCCGGCCCGCGAAGGTCACCGCCGCTGCGATGGCCAGCAGAGCCAGGCCTTCAACCCAGCCGCCGCTAACGCGCACGCGTGCCCTTTCCGCATTCGGTCGTTCGCGATCTCCTTAAAAGGAAAGGCCGCCGGGAGCACCGGCTGTTCCTGATCGAGGGTCCTTCCTTGCTAGCGGAGGCGCTGGCCGGCGGGGTCCGGCTCGAGGAAGTTCGCGCCACAGCCGAGGCGCGCTCCGAGCCTTCCGTCCTCGAGGCCGAGGCACGGGGGATCCCGGTCGTTGAGGTCTCGGAGACATCGCTCGCGGCAATTTCCGGCGTCGAGACCCCTGCCGGCGTCGTGGCCGTCGCCGCAATGAACGACCGCCCGCCGGGGGACCTGCTGGCGGGGACCGGGCTCGTCTTGCTGTTGGCCGGGGTGTCGG
>JBOHTT010000019.1:0-4221 GCA_050733775.1 Vulcanimicrobiaceae bacterium | reverse complement strand
CCACAGCACCTTGCCCATGGCCGCCGCCGGGATTCAGAGAATCAAACCGGGCATTCCGAAGAGCTCCCCGCCCGCGAACACGCCGAACATGACGGCGATCAGCGACACGCCGACGTGCGGCGCCATGATTTTCGGTACGAGAACGTTGTCGGCAACGCGCGAGACGACGAAGACGACGATGGTGACTTCCCACACCATCGGCCAGCCCTGCGGCGCTGCAAGCACCGCGGCAACGATTTGCGCTGCGAGCATGCCGACGAACGGGACCGCATACGCGATGGCGCAAAAGACGCCGACGAGCAGCGCAAATTTGTAGCCCAGCGCCCAGCACAAGAGCCAGATCGAGATGCCGGTGATCGCGCACAGGATCGATTGACCGGCAACGAATCCGCCGAAGATGTTCACCACCTCGTCGAGCACTTGCGCGACCTCGTGCTCGCGCGCGTGCGGCACGATCGAAAGGATCTGCTTGCGGATGCGCTCGCCGCTCGCGAGGAAGAAAATCGAGAGGACGATGGCGGAGATGAGAATGAACAGGGCCGTCACCGTCCCCACGACCATCGGCCCAACCGACGCGAGCGCCGTCGCTCCGAGCTGCGTGAGCCGCGCCGTTATGACGCCGCGCAAGTCGGTCGCGCTGGGCGGCAAAACGCCGTGCCCCAAATGCTGTTGCAAACCGTTCTGTAGGTCGTTCAAATAGCGATCGAAGACGCCGAACTGGTCGGGGAGGTTCGCGATGACCAGCTCGGTTTGCGAGATTGCCGTCGGGATGACGAGCAGCGCCAGAAACACCGTGCCGCCGAAGAGCACGAGATAGACGATCGCGATGGCGAGCGGCCGGCGCAACCAGCGCTCGAGAAATTGCGTAACCGGATGAACGCCGAGCGCGATGACCGCCGCCGTCAGAAACACGGAAACGGTGCGCGGGATACGCGTCGCGAGCCAAAATGCCAGCGCGAGCAGCAGCAAGCCCCACACGGTCCCGATAATGCGGCGCGCCATGCGCGGGCTCAGAGCTGCTTGCACAGCAAACGCCGTTCCGTGCGGTAGCCGCTCGAGGCGTAAAGCTCGAGAGCCGGCACGTTCCCTTCGGTGACCATCATGGCAATTGTGGGGAGGCCGCGGTCGCGCGCGGCGGCTTCTGCGCCGTTCAAGAGAGCGCGCCCGATTCCCCGGCGCTGATGCTCCGGCTCGACGGCCATGTACGCGACGAACGCCTGCGGCGACATCGAGACCTCGTCCGGAAGCATGTCGAGGAGCAAAAGGAAGCCGACATCTTTGCCGCCGTCTTCTGCGATCAGCGTGACGTGCGACTGCGCGTAGATGAACTCCAGGAGTTTATCGTACGCGAGCACGACGAGCGAGCCGCTGACCTCCCGAAAAGGCGAGACGCTCGTCATCGCCACGCGTGCCCCGAGGTCTCGAACGAATTCGCGATCGCGCTGCTCGCCCACGCGAATCGTGGTCAGCGCGTTCCTCCTACGGCTTCGGTTTGCCGCCACAAGGCGACCAGCTCTTGGAGCGCAGCGATGACTGCGTCGTTTTGCTCGGCCGTTCCGACAGTGATCCGCAAAAAACCGGGCATCGCAAGAGAGTCGCCGGAGCGAACGGCGATCCCGCGCCGCAACAAATCCTCGAATGCGCGATTGGCGCTTACCGGAACGGCAACCGCAATAAAATTTGCGGCGCTCGGATACGCGAACATCCCGAGGCGCGAAAATTCGCGGTGCAAACGCTCGCGCTGCTCGGCGTTCGTTCGCACGCTTCTTTCGACGAACTCTTTATCGTCGAGCGCCGCGAGCGCGCCGATGACGGACACGCGCGTCACGTTGAACGGCACGCGCACGCGCTGCATGTATCCGATGACGTCGGCGTGACCAATCGCGTAGCCCATGCGCAGCGACGCGAGGCCATACGCCTTCGACATCGTTCGGTAGGTCAGGGTGTTCGGGCGCCGCATCGCGAGCGCAACGCCGTCGACCCCGTCCGGCATGAATTCCCGATAGGCTTGATCGATCGCAAGCAGCACGTGCGATGGTAACCTTTCGGCGAACCTTTCCATCGCTTGCGGCGAAACGCTCGTGCCGGTGGGATTGTTCGGATCGCAGATCGTGACGAGCTTCGTGCCGGCATTGACGGCGGCTGCCATTGCGTCGAGATCGTGCACGCCGTCGCGCAACGGCACTTCGACGAGCTCCGCTTCGCGTAGACGCGCGTTCTGCGGGAAGAGCGAGAACGTGGGTTTCCCGACGACGATGCGCTCGCCGCGATCGACGAACGTTTCGAACATGAGCTCGAGCAGCTCGTTGCTGCCGTGGCCCGTGATGACGTTCTCCACCTTGACGCCGACGTGCCGCGCGAGCTTGGCCCGCAGCTCCTCATAGTCGTTGTCGACGTAGACGCTCAGATCGCCCGGATTCGAAATCGCGGCGAGCGCTTTCGGCGACGTCCCGAGCGGATTCTCGTTGGACGACAACTTGATGATGCGCTCGAGACCGTAGTTTTGCCGCGCCAGCTCGAGCGTGGTTCCGGGCTGATAGGCCTGGCCTTCGCGAACGGCGCGCCGTACGATCGCGTCGGCTGGACTTTCCATTCCGGCCCTCTTCACCGCAAGAAGCGAGAACCCGGTTCCGTTATCGGCTCGCCCGCTTTGCACTGCGGACACACTTCGGGCGGAAACGACGGAATGCGCACGTCGAGCAATGCAACCGTCGGTACGCCGAAATCGACGGGCTCGCGCCGGACGATTGCGCCGACGCCCACGACGGCGGCTTGGTGCTCGCGCGCGATGTCGAGAACTTCCCGCACGGAGCCTCCGGTCGTGATGACGTCTTCGACGACGAGGGCCCGGTCGCCGGAGTCAAGGGCAAAGCCACGCCGCAACGCCGGCTTTCCACCTTCTTTCTCGACGAAGATAGTACGAACGCCGAGCTGTCGCGCGACTTCGTAGCCTAAGATGATGCCGCCGACGGCCGCGCTGAGCACGACGGTCGGATGCTCGACGTGCGGAAATTTGGCGACGATTTCTTTGGCCACGCGTTCGACCAGCGCGGGCACCTCCAGGATGCGAAACTTCTGAATGAACTGCGGACTGTGCCGTCCCGACGAAAGGCGGAAATGGCCGTGCAGCAGCGCGCCTCGCTCTTCGAGCGCCTCTTTCATCGCGACGCCAAGTCCGAAATGACGGCTTCGGCTGCGGCGCGCCGGTCGGCGGATTCCAAAATCGGGCGGCCGATCACGATATAGTCGCTGCCTGCGTCGCGCGCCTCGCGCGGCGTCATCACGCGTTTCTGGTCGCCGTGCGATGCACCGGCGGGACGAACGCCGGGGGTGAGCGCTTTGAATTCGGAGCCGAAGAAATCTTTCAGAGCTTTGACTTCGTGCGGGCTGCAGACGACGCCGGCGCAGCGCGCGTCGCGCGCGAGCGCTGCGAGCCGCGTCGCGTTTTCGCCCGGACCTCCGACGAGGCCGAGCTCGCGCAGATCTTCCGGCGCCAGGCTCGTCAGCACGGTGACCGCAAAAATTTCCGGCGGCTCGACGCCGAGCTCGTCGGCGCGCTCTTCCGCGGCTTCGACGGCGGCCTGCATCATTTCGTTGCCGCCGAGCGCGTGGACGTCGATGATGCGCGCGTTCGGGCGAACGGCTGCGCGCACGGCGCCCCGCACCGTGTTCGGGATATCGTTCAACTTCAAATCGAGAAAATAATCGTGGTCGCGCCGCTCGAGCTCATCGAGCAAATCCTTGCCGTATCCGCAAAATGCCTCGAGACCCACTTTGTACATGAGCGGCAAACCGTTCAGCTCCACGAGTACCCCTCGCGCATCGGCGAACGTCGGCACGTCGAGCGCAACGATGAGGGTCGGTTCGTTCAACCAGCGTCTCCTTCATATTCTTCGGCGCTGCGAAACCCGACATTGGCCTTTCCGACGATTTCTTCGAGCGCACCGATCTTGCGCTCGCGTAAATACTCTTCCAGCTCCGCGACGATACGCGTCGGGATACGCGGGTCGGTGAAGTTTGCCGTGCCGATTGAAATTGCCGAAGCTCCGGCCAGAAAGAACTCGACGGCATCGCGCATGGTTTCGATGCCGCCCTGCCCGACGATTGGAATGCGCACCGCGCGCGCCACTTCGTAAACGGCGAGGACGGCGATTGGACGGATCGCCGGTCCCGACAGTCCCCCGGTAACGTTGCCGAGACGCGGCTTCCAGCGATCGACGT